>NZ_JBJJLN010000010.1:0-109227 GCF_046230725.1 Pseudomonas sp. KCJK9000
CTTGGCCAAAGGCAGCGGCAGCAGCTTGCCCATTGGTTCACGCCGCGCTTGGCGCAGAGGCCGCAGGCCCACCACCATCTTGCGGGCCACCAGCAGGTAGACCCCGCCCCCCGCACACTGCCACCCTCCGGCCATCCGCTCCCAACCGGCCAGGCGTTGTTGCCAAGCCGGCGAAGTGAGCGGCGGACGATAGCACCCGAAGCGGCGTTTCTCCAGCGCAAAGCCCAGCAGGTTGAGCCAGTCGCCCACCCGTGACGGGGAGATGCAGCGCGCTTTACGCAAGGCGCCCTTGCTGAACAGGTGACGCACGCCCCAGCCGCTCCAGGGGTTGATGCCGACGATCAGCAAGTGACCACCAGGGCGCACCGCACTGGCCGCTTCACGCAGCAGCCCGTGGGGCGACAGGCTGAAGTCCAAGCCATGCTGCAGCACCACCACATCGGCGGCGTGCTCGCTCAACGGCCAGGCCTGTTCTTCGCAAACGATTTCCACGCCCGGCAGCGGTGCACCAAGGCGCACGTTGCGCTGCACCTGCGGGGCGCTGGGCGGCGCATCGGCACTAGGGCCATAGTGCACCAGATAACCACCGAAGAAGCGCCCCAGCTCTTCTTCGAGCAGCTTTTCTTCTTCTTTGAGCATCATTAGGCCAAGTGGGCCGTTGAACCACTCACGGGCCTGGCTGATCAGTTCGACCCACTGCGGGTCGGCCTGAGCAAAGGCTTGATCGGTCATTGCGCTCTCCCTCGAAGGTTCTCGCTGTGCGTCATCGCGGCTAAGATGCCTTCATGTGCCACGCTTGGCGATACGGATCCGCATCATGATACAGATCGACGCTCTTCCCGCTTTCTCCGACAACTACATCTGGTTGTTACAGGATACTGCCAAACGCCGCTGCGCGGTGGTCGACCCCGGCGACGCCGGCCCAGTACAAGCCTGGTTGGCGGCCAACCCTGGCTGGGTGCTCGATACCATCATGATCACCCACCACCACAACGACCATGTCGGCGGCGTCGAGCGCCTCAAGCAGCTAACCGGCGCCCGTGTCTGTGGCCCCGCCCATGAACCCATCCCTGGTCGCGACATGGCGCTGGACGACGGCGATCAGGTCAGCGTATTGGGCATCGCCTTCGAAGTATTGGCGGTGCCCGGCCATACCCTTGGGCATATCGCGTATTTCAGCGATCAACCGGCAACCCCTTTGCTGTTCAGTGGCGACACCTTGTTCGCTGCCGGCTGTGGGCGCATGTTCGAAGGCACTGCGCAGCAGATGCAACCAGCCCTTGCGCGCCTGGCGGCGCTGCCTGAGCAAACGGAGGTCTATTGCGCCCATGAATATACCTTGAGCAATTTGCGCTTTGCCAAAGCCGTGGAGCCCTCTAATCCGCACGTTCTGCAGCGGTTCGAGGACGTTACCCGATTGCGCGCTGAAAATCGCATCACACTGCCATCAACTATTGCACTCGAGCGGCTGACAAACCCCTTTTTACGTACCGCTGAAACATTAGTTAAACAAAAAGCAGACGAATGGAAGGGACATTCGAACGACTCGCAGGTCACTGTTTTTGCTGCTTTGAGGTCTTGGAAGGACACCTTCTGATAACCTCAAGATATATCGTACAGGGATGTCAACGGTTGACCCGGGCGGGAGCGGTTTCTAGAATCGCCGAAATTTTTTGCCCGGATAACCCTGTCAGCCGATGTCTTCTCGAAGCCGCAGAACCGCTCATTCAGTCGCCCTGACGCGCCTGGCCCAAATCAGTGCGCTGGCCCTGGCCGCCACCCTGGTGGGTTGCCAGAGCACCCGTCAGCTCGATGAATCCGACAGCGTTCGCGCGCACAGCTACCAGGCCCGAATCAAGCACAAGCCCTCACCGCTGGCGGTCAAACCGGCGCAACCACCACAGGACGTGTGGGAGCGTATGCGCCAGGGCTTCGCGCTGCAGGACAGCATCGACGTCAACCCACGCATCGAGCAGCAGCGCCTGTGGTTCGCCAGTAACCCGACCTTCATCGAAAGCGCAGGCGAGCGCGGCAGCCTTTATCTGCATTACATCGTCGAGCGTCTCGAAGAGCGCGACATGCCCCTGGAGTTGGCCCTGCTCCCTGCCATCGAAAGCGCCTACAACCCAATGGCCTACTCGCGCGCCAGTGCTGCCGGCATGTGGCAGTTCATGCCGGCCACAGGTCGTCACTTCAACCTGCGCCAGACCAACTTCTATGACGGGCGCCGCGACATCACCGCCTCGACCAACGCTGCACTGGACTACCTGACCCGCCTGCATGACATGTTCAACGGCGACTGGCTACTGGCCTTGGCTGCTTACAATGCTGGCGAAGGTACCGTCAGCCGGGCCATCGAGCGCAACGAGAAGCTGGGGCTGCCAACCGACTACTGGAACCTGCCGCTGCCCCAGGAAACCCGTGACTACGTGCCCAAGCTGTTGGCCCTGTCGCAGGTCGTTTCCACCCCTGAGGCTTATGGGGTGAACCTCAACCCGATCGCCAACGAGCCCTATTTCGAAGCGGTGGCCATCAATGATCGCCTCGATCTGTCCCGGGTCGCCGCCTTCGCCAACATCGACGAAGACGAGCTGATCCAGCTCAACCCAGCCTTCAAGAAACGCATGACGGTCGATGGCCCCAAACAACTGCTGGTGCCGACTGCCAAAGCGCAGCTGCTCAGCGACAGCCTGTCGAACCTCAAGCCTGAACAGCTGATCAGCCTGCAGCCTAACAAGGCCGTGTTCGCCGCTGCCGTGGCAGAGGCCCGAGGGCCGGCAGCCCGCAGCTACAGGGTCAAGCGTGGCGACAGCCTGAGCACTATCGCCAGGGCCAACCGGGTTGCCGTCAAAGACATCCAACGCTGGAACAAGCTATCTGGCAATCGCGTGAAGGCAGGCCAGGTATTGGCCCTGCGCGGTGGCAGCGCACCGAGCGCGGCGGGCAACCGGGTGGCGGCCTCTGGGCAACGCTCCACCCAATACAAGGTGCGCAAGGGTGACTCTCTGTATCTTGTTGCCAAACGTTTCAATGTCGAAATGCAGCACCTCAAGCGCTGGAATCCTCGCAGCGGGCATGCACTCAAGCCCGGCCAGACGTTGACCGTCTACCTCTCGCACTGATAGATACCGGGGCTGCTTTGCAGCCCTTTTGCGACGCAAGGTCGCTTGCAGCAGAGCGAGTACTCGATCGTCTGCTGACTCTCTCTTTTTCCATACCCGCCAAGCTGTTACTGTACTGCGACCCAAGCCCAACGCCTCTGGATCGGATGCCGACTTGATACGTCCCCTCCTGCTGTCACTCAGCCTGGCCTTGAGCTTCCCTACCTTCGCGATGGTGAGCGAAAGCCACGGATACGCGCAGTTCGGCACGCTCAAGTACCCAGCCACATTCACCCACTTCGACTGGGTCAACCCGCAAGCGCCCAAGGGCGGCACCTTGCGGGCCATGGCGTTCGGCACGTTCGACACGCTAAACCCTTATACCTTCAAAGGTACCAGCCCGGTCACCACGCCAAACTTCTTGCAGTACGGCGTCAACGAGCTGAACGAAACGTTGATGGTCGGTACCGGTCAGTACGACCCTTCCGGTGACGAAGCGACGTCCAGTTACGGCCTGATCGCCCGCTCGGTGGAATACAGCGAAGACCGCAGTTGGGTGGTTTTCAACCTGCGCCCGGAAGCGCGCTGGCATGATGGCGCGCCGATCACCGCCGCCGACGTGGCGTTTTCCTACCGTACCCTGCTCAAGCAAGGGCACCCGCTCTACCGCACCAATCTGCAGGAAGTACAACGCGTCGATATCCTCGGCCCACTGCGTATCCGCTTTGTGTTCAAGCGTGCTGGTAACCCACTGCTGATCCTGCGCCTGGGCGAAATGCCAGTACTGCCCAAGCACTACTGGCAAAAGCGCGACTTCGAGGCCACTACGTTCGAACCGCCGCTGGGCAGCGGCCCCTATCGCATCACTCAAGTAGAACCTGGCAGGCGTCTGGTATTTGAGCGGGTCAAGAACTACTGGGGCAAGAACTTGCCGGTCAATCGGGGTAAGTACAACTTCAACCGAGTCGAGTACGAGTTCTACAGGGATTCCACTGTGGCCTTTGAAGCGTTCAAGGCCGGTGAATTCGACATTTATATCGAGCACCAGGCCAAGAATTGGGCCAACGGATACAACTTCCCTGCGGTGCGCCGTGGCGAGGTGATCAAAGCACAGATCCCTCACCGCATCCCAACCCAGACCCAGGGGCTGTTCATGAACAGCCGCCGGGCGACCTTCAGCGACCCCAAGGTGCGCCAGGCGCTGGGCTTGATGCTCGATTTCGAATGGACCAACCGCGCACTGTTCAGCAGCGCCTACCGCCGCGCGACCAGCTACTACCCCAACAGCGAGTTCGCCGCCAGCGGCCTACCCACAGGCAAGGAATGGCTGCTGCTGGCACCGCTGCGTGAACAACTGCCCAAGAAACTGTTCACCCAGCCCTATCAGGTCAGCCATACCGACGGGCGGGGTATTGGTCGCCAGACCCTGCGCCAAGCCCTTGCCCTACTCAACCAGGCCGGCTGGAAGCTCGATGGCCAACGCCTGGTCGATGCCAAGGGTCAACCCTTCAGGATGGAACTGCTGCTGGTAAACCCAAGCCTCGAACGCATCCTGCAACCTTATGTCGAAAACCTCGCCAGTATCGGTATCGATGCTCGCTTGCGTACCGTGGACCGTGCCCAGTACAAACAACGCCTGGACCAGTTCGATTTCGACATGATTCTGATGACCTTGAACCAGACCCTGAGCCCAGGCCTTGAGCAATGGTTGTACTTCCATTCCAGCCAGGCCGCGATCAAGGGCAGCAAGAATTACGCCGGGGTCAAGGACCCTGTGGTCGACCACCTGCTCGACACCTTGCTGGCAGCGCGCACCCGTGACGATCAGGTTGCCGCCGCCCGCGCCCTGGACCGCGTGCTCTCGTGGCAGTACTACATGATTCCCAACTGGTACCTCGACAATCACCGCCTGGCCTACCGCAACCGGTTCGCCTTCGTCACCACGCCGCCCTACACCCTTGGGTTGAATACCTGGTGGATCAAGCCTTCGGAGAAAACCCAATGAAGCCGACGCATCGCCTGGCCTGCAGCCTGCTGTTCGCCTGCCTGAGCCTGCCCGCGCTGGCCGCGCCGCAACATGCGCTGACCTTGTACGATGAACCGCCGAAATACCCGGCAGATTTCAAGCACTTCGATTACGTGAACCCTGATGCGCCCAAGGGCGGCACGTTTCGCCAGGCCAGCTTTGGCGGGTTCGACAGCCTCAACCCGTTCATCAATAAAGGGGTGCCCGCCGATAACGTTGGCATCATATATGACACCCTGATGCGCCAGAGCCTGGACGAGCCGTTCACCGAGTACGGTTTGGTCGCCGGCAAGATCGAAAAAGCCCCTGACAATAGCTGGGTGCGCTTCTATCTAAGGCCCGAAGCGCAGTTCCACGACGGCCACCCGATGCGCGCCGAGGACGTGGTGTTCACGTTCAACACCCTGATCAAAGACGGCGCACCGCTGTACCGCCAGTACTACGGCGATGTCGCCGATGTAGTCGCAGAAGACCCACTGAAAGTGCTGTTCAAATTCAAGCACAACAACAACCGCGAACTGCCGTTGATCCTGGGCCAGTTACCAGTGCTGCCCAAGCACTGGTACGAGAACCGCGAGTTCACCCGTGGCAATCTCGAGCCGCCGCTTGGCAGCGGCCCCTACAAGGTCGCCCAGGTCAAGGCTGGGCGTTCGATACGCTATGAGCGGGTCAAAGACTACTGGGCCAAGGACCTGCCGCTCAACCGAGGCTTCTACAACTTCGACGCCATGACCTTCGATGTCTACCGTGACAACAACGTGGCTTTGGAGGCATTGAAAGCCGGCGCGTTCGATTATGAGCTTGAAGTCAGCGCCAAGAACTGGGCCACAGCCTATGATGTGCCCGCCGTGCGCGAGGGGCGCCTGATCAAGGAAGAAATACCCAACGGCAACCCGGTGGGTATGCAAGGTTTCATCTTCAACCTGCGCAAGCCTGTGTTTCAGGACGTGCGAGTACGCAAGGCGCTGAGCTTGCTGTTCGACTTCCAGTGGACCAACAAGCAGTTGTTCAACGGCGCGTACATACGCACCGGCAGCTATTTCGAAAACTCGGAAATGGCCGCAACGGGTCTGCCCTCACCCGCCGAGCTGAAAATCCTCGAACCGTTGCGCGGCAAGGTCCCGGACCAGGTGTTCAGCCAAGCCTTTGCCAACCCGGTGACCGACGGTAGCGGCATGATCCGCGAGAACCAACGCCAGGCCTATAAGCTGCTCCAGGAGGCCGGTTGGAAGATTGTCGATGACAAGATGGTCGACCAGAATGGCAAGCCAGTGAGTATCGAGTTCCTGCTGGCGCAGACTCAGTTCGAGCGCGTGCTGTTGCCGTTCAAGCGAAACCTTGCCGACCTGGGCATTGGCTTCGAAATACGTCGCGTGGACGTTTCGCAGTACATCAACCGCTTGCGCTCGCGCGACTTCGACATGATCGTCGGCGGTTTCTCGCAATCCAATTCCCCGGGCAACGAACAGCGCGAATACTGGAGCAGCGCCGCCGCCGACAACCCCGGCAGCCGCAACTTCATCGGCCTGCGCGACCCGGCAATCGACCAGCTGGTAGAAGAGCTGATCAACGCCGACTCCCGCCAGAGCCTGATCGAGCACTGCCGCGCCCTGGATCGCGTGCTGCAATGGGGCTACTACGTGATACCCAACTGGCACATCAAAACCAACCGTGTGGCCTACTGGAACCACATTGGCCACCCCAAGGTTTCACCCAAGTACGACGTCGGCATCGACACCTGGTGGATCAAGCCAAACGTGGCCCCGGCGGTCACCGAAGCGCCAACGGATGAGGCCAACTGACATGCTGGCATATATCCTGCGCCGCCTGCTGCTGATCATCCCTACCCTGTTCGGCATTCTGATCATCAACTTCATCATCGTGCAGGCCGCCCCTGGCGGCCCGGTTGAACAGATGATCGCCAAGCTCGAAGGTTTCGACGGTGCCACCAGCCGCATCGCAGGTGGTGGCGCCGAAGTCTCCGTGGCCGGCTCCAACTACCGCGGCGCCCAAGGCCTGGACCCAGCCCTGATCGCCGAAATCGAGCACATGTACGGCTTCGACAAGTCGGCGCCCGAGCGCTTGTGGATCATGATCAAAAACTACGCCACGCTGGATTTTGGCAACAGCTTCTTCCGCGATGCCAAGGTCATCGATCTGATCGCCGAGAAGATGCCCGTGTCGATTTCACTGGGGCTGTGGAGCACACTGATCATGTACCTGGTATCGATCCCCCTGGGGATCGCCAAGGCAGTGCGTCACGGCAGCCACTTCGATGTCTGGACCAGCTCGGCCATCATCGTCGGCTATGCCATCCCTGCATTCCTGTTCGCGATCCTGCTGATCGTGCTGTTCGCCGGGGGCAGCTACTTCGACTGGTTCCCGCTGCGGGGGCTGACGTCCAACAACTTCGATGAACTGTCCACCACGGGCAAAGTGCTCGATTATTTCTGGCATCTGGTACTGCCGATCACCGCTTTGGTCATCGGCAACTTCGCCACCATGACCCTGCTGACCAAGAACAGCTTCCTCGACGAGATCAACAAACAATACGTGGTCACCGCCAAAGCCAAAGGCCTGAGCCGGCCGCGGGTGCTGTATGGGCATGTGTTCCGCAACGCCATGTTGCTGGTTATCGCCGGCTTCCCGTCGGCATTCATCGGCATCTTTTTCACAGGGTCATTGCTGATCGAGGTGATATTCAGCCTCGATGGCCTTGGCCTGATGAGTTTCGAAGCGGCGATCAACCGCGACTACCCGGTGGTCTTCGGCACCTTGTTCATCTTCACCCTGCTAGGGCTGGTGGTGAAATTGATCGGCGACCTGACCTACACCCTGGTCGATCCACGCATCGACTTCGCCAGCCGGGAGCACTGACATGGCACTGTCCCCCCTCAACCGCCGGCGCTTCGAGCGCTTCAAGGCCAACCGCCGAGGCTGGTGGTCGCTGTGGCTGTTCCTGATCCTGTTCGGCCTGAGCCTCGGCGCCGAGCTGATCGCCAACGACAAACCCATCGCGGTGCGTTATGAAGGCTCTTGGTATTTCCCAGCGTTCAAGCGCTACCCGGAAACCACCTTCGGTGGCGAATTCCCGTTGGAGGCCAACTACAAGAGCCCGTACATCCGCGACCTGCTGGAGAAAAAAGACAGCCTGGTAATATGGGCGCCCATTCCATTCAGCTACCAGAGCATCAACTACGACCTGCGTGTACCAGCCCCGGCGCCGCCCTCCACCGACAACTGGCTGGGCACAGACGACCAGGGCCGGGATGTACTGGCGCGGGTGATCTACGGCTTCCGCGTCTCGGTCCTGTTCGCCCTTACCCTGACCGTGCTGAGTTCCATCATCGGGGTCATTGCCGGTGCCTTGCAGGGGTTCTACGGCGGCTGGGTGGATCTGGCGGGGCAGCGCTTTCTGGAAATCTGGTCCGGCCTGCCGGTGCTGTATCTGCTGATCATTCTTGCCAGTTTCGTGCAACCCAACTTCTGGTGGCTGCTGGGCATCATGCTGCTGTTCTCGTGGATGAGCCTGGTCGATGTGGTGCGCGCTGAATTTCTGCGCGGGCGCAACCTGGAATACGTGCGCGCGGCCCGCGCCCTGGGCATGCGCAATGGCGCGATCATGTACCGGCACATCCTGCCCAACGCCATGATTTCTACCATGACCTTCATGCCATTCATCCTCACCGGAGCCATCGGCACCCTGACCGCGCTGGACTTCCTCGGCTTCGGCCTACCGCCGGGCGCACCGTCGCTTGGGGAGCTGGTGGCACAAGGCAAGTCCAATCTGCAAGCCCCGTGGTTGGGTATCAGCGCCTTCGCCGTGCTGGCGATCATGTTGAGCCTGCTGGTGTTCATCGGCGAATCCGCCCGCGATGCCTTCGACCCGAGGAAATGAAATGAGCGAACAGAACCTGATCGAAGTGCGCGACCTGGCCGTGGAGTTTGTCACCGGCGAGCAGGTCAACCGTGTGGTCGACGGCATCAGCTTCGACATTCGCAAGGGTGAAACCTTGGCGCTGGTCGGCGAAAGCGGTTCGGGCAAATCGGTGACCGCGCATTCGATCCTGCGCCTTTTGCCCTACCCGCTTGCCCGTCACCCTGGCGGCAGCATTGGCTACGAAGGCAAAGACCTGCTTAAGCAAAGCGAAAAGACCATGCAGCGCATTCGTGGCGACCGCATCGCGATGATTTTCCAAGAGCCGATGACCTCGTTGAACCCGCTGCATAGCATCGAAAAGCAGATCAACGAGATCCTGCTGTTGCATAAAGGCCTGACCGGCAAGCAAGCCACCGCACGAACCCTGGAACTGCTGGAAATGGTCGGTATCCCCGAACCGCGTAAACGCCTCAAGGCGTTACCCCATGAGCTTTCAGGCGGCCAGCGTCAGCGGGTGATGATTGCCATGGCGCTGGCCAACGAGCCCGAGCTGCTGATTGCCGACGAACCCACCACAGCGCTCGATGTGACTGTGCAGCTGAAGATTCTCGAGCTGCTCAAGCAACTGCAAGCGCGTCTGGGCATGGCATTGCTGTTAATCAGCCATGACCTCAACCTGGTGCGGCGCATTGCCCACCGGGTGTGCGTGATGCAGCGCGGGCAGATTGTCGAACAGGCTGAGTGCGCGACCCTGTTCAGTGCGCCACAGCACCCCTACACGCAAATGCTGATCAACGCCGAGCCTAGCGGGCTGCCTGCGCACAATCCAGTTGGCGCGCCTTTACTGGAGGTCGAAGACCTGAAGGTGTGGTTCCCGATCAAAAAGGGCCTGTTGCGTAAGACGGTTGACCACGTAAAGGCAGTGGACGGCGTCAACTTCAGCCTGCCACAAGGGCAGACGTTGGGCATCGTCGGTGAGTCCGGGTCGGGCAAATCGACGCTGGGTCTGGCGATCTTGCGCCTGATCTCCAGTCAGGGCGGCATTCGTTTCCACGGTCAGCAACTGCAAGGGCTCAACCAGAAACAGGTACGTCCACTGCGCCGAGAGATGCAGGTGGTGTTCCAGGACCCATTCGGCAGCTTGAGCCCGCGCATGTGTGTGGCGGACATCGTCGGCGAGGGGCTACGGATTCACAAGATCGGCACGCCTGCCGAGCAGCAAGCCGCGATCATTGCGGCGCTGGAAGAAGTGGGCCTGGACCCGAGCACCCGCCACCGCTACCCGCATGAGTTTTCTGGCGGCCAGCGCCAGCGTATCGCCATCGCCAGAGCATTGGTATTGAAACCAGCCCTCATCCTGCTGGATGAGCCGACTTCGGCACTGGACCGCACGGTGCAGCGGCAGGTGGTGGAGTTGCTGCGCAATCTGCAGCACAAGTACAACCTGACTTATCTGTTCATCAGCCATGACCTAGCGGTGGTGAAAGCATTGAGCCACCAGTTGATGGTGATCAAGCACGGGCATGTGGTGGAGCAAGGGGATGCGCAAACCATTTTCCATGCCCCGCAGCACGCCTACACCCAGCAACTGCTGGAAGCGGCTTTCTTGAGCTAGAGCAGGCACGTGACGGAGGTTAGGGGTTGGCAGGTGGATGGCAATCGTTGTCAGAATTTCTGATCACGATTGTCTTTCATCATCAGCCAGATCGGGCATAAATTCTGCCCGGTCAACTCCCTGCAGCAACGGTAGAACCCATGCCTAGCCAACAACAGCCCGCTTCCCCTGCCCTCGACACGTTGATCCAGCGCTCAGGCCTGCCCAGCCCGTCGCTTAGCCAAGCCCAGGCGCATGCGCTACTGCAGGCGCACTATGGTCTGGCGGGCGAACTGTCATCGCTGGGCAGCCAGCAAGACCTGAACCTGCGCGTGGATGCGCCTGAAGGTCGCTTCGTGCTCAAAGCCTGCCACGCCAGCTATGCCCAGGTCGAATTGCAGGCACAGCATGCCGCCCTGGCCTACCTGCACGATCAGGGCCTGCCAGTGCCAGCGGTGCAAGCAGCGCAAACTGGCGAAAACTTGCTGGCAGTGGAGATCGAAGGCCAACCCCTGCGGGTACGCCTGCTCGACTACATCGATGGCCAGCCGTTGACCCGCCTCAAACACATGCCGCAACGCCTGATGGCCGAACTGGGCGCGCTGTGCGCACGCCTTGACAAAGCCTTGGTCGGGTTCGACCACCCAGGCCTTGAACGTACCCTGCAGTGGGATCCTCGCCACGCCCAGGCGCTGATCGCGCATCTACTGCCAGTGCTGCAGGATGCCGGGCAACGCTGGCGCGTCGAGCAAGCCACACGCTTGGCCAGCGAGCACCTGGCCCCATTGGCTGATCTGCTGCCGACCCAAGCGGTGCACTTGGACATCACCGATGACAACACCGTCTGGGCCCGCGACCAGCAGCGCCAATGGCAACTGCAGGGGGTGATCGACTTTGGCGACCTGTCGCGTACCTGGCGCGTGGCCGACCTATCGGTGACCTGCTCAGCCTTACTGCACCATGCAGAAGGCGACCCGCTGCGCATTCTGCCCGCAGTCAGCGCCTACCAGGCGCTCAACCCACTGACCGAAGCCGAACTGCGCGCGCTATGGCCAATGGTGCTCAACCGTGCCGCGGTGCTAGTGCTGAGCAGCGCGCAACAACTGGCCGTGGACCCCGGCAACGAATACACCCGCGCCAACGTCGCCCATGAGTGGCAAATCTTCGATACCGCCACCGCCGTGCCTCTGAGCCTTATGCAAGCGGCGATTCTCCAGGCTGCTGGCCTCAAGACGGACACTGTAGAGTTCAGCGCCTGCCTACCTTTACTGCCTGAACTGGCAGGCAAGCCCGTCAACCGCATCGACCTGAGCGTGCTCAGCCGCCATTACGAAGCCGGGAACTGGGAGCAGGCGGGCTTCGACCAGCATCTGCTTGCCACGCAGCTGGCACCGGCCTGCACCCTGCATGGGCAATACCGCCTGTCACAAACCCACATCGACCGCGCCGAAGAACCCGCTACGTGCGCCTTGGGCGTAGAGCTGCATGTGCCCTTTGGCCAGCGCATACAGGCGCCCGCAGCGGGTACCTGGCATCACCACGGCGGTGGACGCGGCTGCTTGCGCACACCGAACTGGGCGCTTTGGTTGCAGGGTTTGGAAGGCGCCCTTGCCGATGGCCAGGCAGTTGCGCCTGGGCAATCCCTGGGCACTAGCGCCGGCTTGCTGAGTGTGCAGCTATGTTTGGACACGCACCTAGAACCGCCGTTTTTCGCCACGCCTTCGCAGGCCGCTGCCTGGCTGGCGCTATGCCCGTCGCCAGCGGTACTACTGGACATCGACTGTAATGCTGAGCCTTTGCCCGACCCACAGGCCCTTCTGGCCCGGCGCGACGCCAGCTTTGCCCGCTCGCAGAAACACTATTATGAACAACCGCCACAGATCGAGCGCGGCTGGCGCAACTACCTGATCGACATGCAAGGGCGCTCCTACCTGGACATGCTCAACAACGTCGCAGTGCTGGGGCACGGACACCCGCGCATGGTCGCCGAATCTGCGCGCCAATGGTCACTGCTCAACACCAACTCGCGTTTCCATTACGCTGCCATCACCGAGTTCTCCGAACGCCTGCTCGAACTGGCCCCTGAGGGCTTCGACCGGGTCTTCATGGTCAACAGCGGCACCGAGGCCAATGACCTGGCCATCCGCCTGGCATGGGCCTACAGCGGCGGCCGCGACCTGCTTAGCGTACTGGAGGCTTACCACGGCTGGTCGGTGGCCACCGACGCCATTTCCACCTCCATCGCCGACAATCCGCAGGCTCTGGAAACCCGACCGGACTGGGTACACCCAGTAGAGGCGCCGAACACCTTTCGCGGGCGCTTGCGTGGGCCCGACACTGCCGAGGGCTACCTGCGCGACGTCGACGCCAAGCTGGCCGAGCTCGATGGCCGTGGCCGCCAGTTGGCCGGCATCATCTGCGAGCCCGTTTACGGCAATGCTGGCGGTATCTCGCTACCGGCCGGTTACCTGCGCGGGGCCTATGCCAAGGTTCGCGCACGCGGCGGGGTATGCATCGCCGACGAGGTACAGGTGGGCTACGGCCGCCTAGGCGAGTACTTCTGGGGCTTTGAGGAACAGGGCGTGGTGCCGGACATCATCACCATGGCCAAGGGCATGGGCAACGGCCAGCCGCTGGGTGTGGTGATCACCCGCCGCGAGATTGCCGAGGCACTGGAAGCGGAGGGCTATTTCTTTTCATCGGCCGGCGGCAGCCCGGTCAGTTGCCGCATCGGCATGGCGGTACTGGACGTGATGCAGGAAGAAGGCCTGTGGGACAACGCTCGCGACACTGGCCGCTATTTCAAGGCGCGCCTGCAGGCACTGGTAGGCAAGCACCCGCTGGCCGGTGCCGCCCACGGCTCGGGGTTCTACCTGGGCCTGGAGCTGGTACGTGACCGGGAAACCCTGGAGCCTGCAACCGAGGAAACCATGGCGCTTTGCGATCGCCTACGTGAGCTGGGGATCTTCATGCAACCGACTGGCGACCATTTGAACATTCTCAAGATCAAGCCGCCCATGTGTACCACTCGCGCCAGCGTCGATTATTTCGTCGACAGCATCGACCGTGTGTTGAGCGAAGGTCTGTAAGGGGGCTGTCAACCGGGCCGTGCAGTGTTCATACTTTCCGGCCCTTGCTCAAGGTTTGCGCCCATGGCATTTAGCAGCGACTCTCTGGCCATTTTCCTCGCCGTCCTGGAAGCGGGCTCATTCTCCGCGGCAGCGCGCAAATTGGGGCGCGTGCCGTCGGCGGTGAGCATGGCCATCGCGCAACTGGAGGCCGAACTGGACCTGCCGCTGTTCGACCGAGCCACACGCAAGGCGCTGCCCACCAGCGCCGCCTTGGCCCTGGAGCCACAGGCGCGGCAGGTCATCTGCCAGCTCAACCTGCTCGATGCACAAGCCCTGCAACTGCATCAGGGGCTGGAGAAGCGCCTGACCATCGCCATGGCCCCAGAGCTGCAAACCGGCCGCTGGAGCCAGCCCTTGGAAGTACTGGCCAAGGAGTTTCCAAGCCTTGAAGTCGAAGTGCGCTCGGCGACTCAAACCGAAGCAGTGCGTTTGCTGCATGACGGCAGTGTGCAGCTGGCACTGGTGTTCGAGCGCCCTGGTATCGACGAGCGCGAATCATTTCTCGAAGCTGGCAGCCAGCTGCTGGTGGCCGTGGCCTCGCCACGCCACCCCGCCGGCAACAACAGCGGCACGCCACTGCCAGAGGAAGCCTTCGCCGAACAGCGCCAGATCATCGTGGCCTCCGGCAAGGCCACCGGCTCCGACCCGCGCATGGTGCTGTCGCGGCGGATATGGTTGACCGACAGCTACCTGGCGACTTTGGACCTGGTGCAGTCCGGGCTGGGTTGGGCCTACCTGCCACAGCCGTTGGTCGAGCCATTGATCGCCTCAGGAGCGCTGGCTGAAGTGCGCTTTGACAACATGGCCAGTCGCTTGCGGCTGTGGGTCGACATCATTTGGCTCAAGCCGCGGCCCTTGGGCTTGGGTGCGCGGCGTTATCTTGAGGTGATGCGCCAGCTGTTCGAAACGGAACCGGCCAGGGCCTGAGGCGCAATCAAGCCGCAGTTGGCGCGACCAATCGATACCCCACGCCGGCTTCGGTGATGATGAACCGCGGCGCGGTGGGGTCATCGCCGAGCTTGTGCCGCAAGTGCCCCACCACAATCCGCAGGTAGTGGGTATCGTCGACGTGGGTGGGGCCCCAGATGTCCTTGAGCAATTGCTGCTGGGTGATCACCCTCCCCGGGTGCCCGGCCAATTGCGCCAGCAAGGCATACTCTTTGCGCGTCAGGGCGATTTCCACGCCATCGAGAGTGACTTTGCGAAAAGCGAAATCCACGCGCAAAGGGCCAAAGCTGACCGCCACTTCACTGCCGCCCGACTGCGGCACCTGGCGCAGCAGCGCCCGCACCCGGGCCAGAAACTCCTGGATGCCGAAGGGCTTGGTCACATAGTCATTGGCGCCACCATCGAGCGCATCGACCTTTTGCACTTCGCTGGCCCGCACCGACAGTACCAGCACCGGCACGGCGCTCCACTCACGCAACTCACGCAGCACCTGCTGCCCGTCCATGTCCGGCAAACCCAGGTCGAGCACCACCAGGTCTGGCCTGGCCAACGCAGCCTGCGCCAGGCCTTCGCTGCCGGTGGCGGCCTCGATCACCTTGTAACCCTGGGAGCTCAGGCTGATACGCAGGAACTTGCGGATCTGCGGTTCGTCGTCGATGACCAATAAAGTGGCGGTCTGGCTCATGGGGTTTCGCTTTCGGCTTCAGGTTGCTGGGGCAGCGGCAAGCATAGAGTGATGCAGGTGCCATGGCCATCGATGCCTTCACCGACCAGGATCTGCCCTCCATGGGCGCCGATCATGCCCTGGCAGATCGCCAGGCCCAAGCCAGTGCCCTGGCCACCGCGATCGCCGCGGGCGGCGGTGTAGAACATGTCGAAGATCTTCTCGCGTTCGGCGACGGGGATCCCCGGCCCCTGGTCGCTGACGGCGAACTGCAGGTGCTGGCCCTGCACCGACACCTGCAGCTCTAGGCGGCCTTGGGGAGGTGAGAAGCGGGCGGCGTTCTCTAGCACGTTGATCAGGGCCTGTTCGATCAAGGCCGCGTGAACGAACAACAGCGGCAGTTCCCCAGGCACGTGGGTGCGCACCTGCAGCGGCGCCAACACCGCGCGTAGGCGGTTCAGGGCACTGCCGACGATGTCGGCAGGGGCCACCCAATCGCGAGCAAGCTTGAGGCCACCGTGGCCCAGTCGGGTCATGTCGAGCAGGTTCTGGATGTAGCGATCGAGGCGCTCGGCCTCATCACGCGTACCTTCGAGCAGCTCGCGGCGGTCTTGAACAGGGATCGCTTCGCCCAGCGCCAGCAAGCTGTCGATGCTGCCCCGCATGGCTGTCAGTGGGGTGCGCAGGTCATGGGAGACCGATGCCAACAAGGCGCTGCGCAGCTGCTCGGTTTCGCCGTGCAGGCGGGCTGCTTCGAGCTGCTCGCCCAATCGCGCCCTGGCCAACGCCTGAGCCAGAGGTTGCCCAAGGGCCATCAGCAGCCGCCGGCGCTGAGCGCTCAGCGGCTGCCCAGAGCGCGGGCGAACCCCCAGCAAAGCCTGCGGCTGATCTTCAACCGCCAATGGCCACCACCACCAACGGCCATCGGGCAGCGTATCGCTGCCCAGGCCTGCGGCCTGGCCATGCTGCCAGGCCCACTCGGCGGCGGCACGCTCGTTGTCGCTCAAGGCTTGGGCATCACCGCTTGCCACTTGCAGCAAGCCTTCATCGTCGCGCTCCAGCAGGCACACCTGCGCGTCGCTCCAAGCATTGAGGTGTCTGCCGGCAGCATCGAGCACAGCCTGACGATCGGCAGCACCGGTCAGTCGTCGTGACAGATCGAGCAACTGATTGGTTTGCGCCTGAGTGTCCCGCAGCGCCTTGAGCTGGCTGCGCTGACGGGCGGCAAGGTTGCCGGTTAGGGCGGCCATGAGCAAGAAGAACACCAGCGTCAGCACGTCTTCCTCGCGCTGGATACTGAATGAGAAGTTCGGCGGAATGAACAAAAAGTCGTAGGTCAGGAATGACAGCGCTGCACAGGCCAGTGCCGGCCCCAGGCTACTGCGCACCGCCACCAGCAGCACTGCGGCGAGAAACACCAGTGAGATGTTCGGCAGCGCCAGCACGTTCGACACGGCCCACGCCAGGCCTGCGGCCAACACCGTTGCCATCAGCGCCAGCAGGTAGTGGCGCCAGACCCACACTCGGCTGACCGCTGCATGGGCTGGGCGTGCCTGGCTGTCGCGGTCCAGCACGTTGATCTCCAGGCCATGGTTTTCGCGCAGCAGCCGGGCGCCAACACCGGCACCGAACAGGCGCCGGCGAAGACGGTCACGGGATTGGCCAACCAGCACCAAGCTGGCGCGGCGCTCGCGAGCGTGCTGGATCAATGTCCGTGCGACCTCGCCAGCACGCAGTAACACCACCTCGCCCCCCAGGCGCTCGGCCAATTGTTGAGCTGCCTGCAGGCGCTGGCGGGCCGTTTCGTCACGCAGCCGGCCGTTGTCAACGTGCACCAGGCTCCAGGGCAAATGACGGCGCTGGGCAACCCGGCTGGCGTGCCGCACCAAGCGTTCAGCCTGCTCGTCACCGTCCACGCCCACCAGCAGGCGCCCACGCAAGGCTGGGGCCGCCTCACCACGCAGGCGGTAGCCGTGGGCGAGGTCCGCGTCGACTTGGGCGGCGGCGGTCTGCATGGCCAGTTCACGCAAAGCGGTCAGGTTGGTGGGCGAAAAGTAGGCATCGATAGCGGCCCGTGCCTGCTCCGGTACGTAAACCTTGCCTTCACGCAGGCGTTCAAGCAGCTCGCGCGGTGGCAGGTCGATCAGCACCAGCTCGAAGGCTTCTTGCAGCACCCAGTCTGGCAAGGTTTCACGCACTTGCACCCCGGTAATGCCACGAACCTTGTCGTTGAGGCTTTCCAGGTGCTGGACGTTGACCGTGGTGTAGACATCGATACCAGCGGCAAGCAGCTCCTGCACATCCTGCCAGCGTTTGGTGTGGCGGCTGCCGGGCGCGTTGGTATGTGCCAGCTCGTCGACCAGGACCAGAGCCGGCGCCGCCTTGAGCAGGCCGTCCAGGTCCATCTCCTCGAGGGTGACACTACGGTACTCGCTGCGCAGCAGCGGCTGCTGGTGCAGACCGGCCAGCAGCGCTTCGGTTTCGGCGCGGCCGTGGGTTTCGACCACCCCGGCAAGCACCTGCACACCTTGGCGTTGCTGGGCATGGGCGGCTTGGAGCATGGCAAAGGTCTTACCCACACCGGGGGCTGCACCGAGGAACACCTTCAGCCTGCCGCGACCGCTGCGCGGCAGGCTGGCCAACAGCGCATCTGCGCGGGTGGAATCACTCATCTTTCATCCTGTTTCCTGCGAACACCTGCAGGCGCGAACGCCGTCAATGGGGGAGCTACTGGCTTGGTGAACTGTGACCGCTTAGCGCCTAGAGCCACTTCTGAGGATTGGCGCTAAGCGATCATAGTCAATGGCCGAGTTTGTCCAGGCTCTGGTTCAAGGCCAGTACATTGACCACCGGCGGCCCGACCAATGGATGGAGGGTGGCCTCTTCCACCAAGCCTTGCAAGCGCGCCACAGGCAACTGCCGCGCCGCGGCCACCCGAGGGATCTGGTAAGCGACCGCTGCTGGCGGCAGGTGTGGGTCCAGGCCGCTGGCAGAGGTAGTCAGCAGCGCTTGCGGCACCGGCCCCAACTGAGCCTGGTAGAGGGCAGCGGCATCCGTCGTGATCCGTTCGGCCAGGGCTGGGTTGCTCGGCGCCAAATTGCTCGCAGCGCTGGCTACCGTGGCGAATGCGCCCGCCGAAGGCCGCGAATGGAACCAGCTATCGCCTTGGAAATCCTGGGCGATCAGCGCCGAACCGCGCACTCGCCCTTGATCATCGCGCACGAGGCTTCCGTTGGCTTGCTCCGGGAACGCCACTTGGGCCACCCCGGTCACCACCAGCGGGTAAAGCCCCCCAGTGATGACGGCCATCAACAGGATCAGGCTCAAGGCCGGGCGTAGGTAATGCTTCATGGTGGCCTCCTCAGACCAGGTGCAGGGCGTTGAGCACGATGTCGATCAGCTTGATCCCGGCAAAGGGTACGATGATGCCCCCCACGCCATAGATCAGCAGATTGCGTCGCAACAGGTGCGCTGCACTTGCCGCCTGCACGCGCACACCGCGCAGCGCCAGGGGGATCAATACGATGATGATCAGTGCGTTGAAGACAATCGCCGAGAGGATCGCGCTCTGCGGGCTGGCCAGCTGCATCAGGTTGAGCACGCCCAGTTGCGGGTAGATAGCGGCGAACAGCGCCGGCAGGATGGCGAAGTACTTGGCCACATCGTTGGCGATGGAAAACGTCGTCAGCGCCCCACGAGTGACCAGCAGCTCCTTGCCTACCTGCACCACGTCCAGCAGCTTGGTCGGGTCGCTGTCCAGGTCAACCATGTTGGCGGCCTCACGCGCGGCCTGGGTGCCGTCGTTCATGGCCATGCCGACATCCGCCTGGGCCAGCGCCGGGGCGTCGTTGGCGCCATCGCCGCACATCGCCACCAAGCGGCCGTCGTTCTGCTCCTGACGGATGCGCGCCAATTTCTTCTCGGGTGTGGCCTCGGCCAATACATCGTCCACCCCAGCTTCGGCAGCGATCGCAGCAGCGGTCAGCGGGTTGTCACCGGTCACCATCACCGTACGAATACCCAGCTTGCGCAGCTCGGCGAAGCGTTCACGGATGCCCGGCTTGACCACATCCTTGAGGTGGATCACGCCAAGCAGACGCTTGTCCAGACACACCAACAGCGGCGTACCACCACTCTGGGCGATGCGTTCCACCTCGCGGGCCAGGGCAACTGGCATCTCCAGGCGCTGCATACCGACGAAGGCCAGCACCGCATCGACGGCACCCTTGCGGTAGCGGCGCTGTTGAAAGTCGATGCCCGACAGGCGCGTCTCGGCACTGAAGGCAATCGCCTGGTACTGACCTGGCGAGGGTTCGATGAAATCGTGCAACTGACGCAGGTACTCGACGATCGACTTGCCCTCGGCAGTGTCATCGGCAAGCGATGCGAACATCGCACCCTCCCCCAGTTCCTTGGCGGTCACACCGGGGGCAGCATACAGCGCACTGCAGCGGCGGTTGCCAAACGTGATGGTGCCGGTCTTGTCGAGCATCAAGGTATGCACATCGCCGGCCGCCTCCACCGCACGGCCAGAGCGGGCAATCACGTTAAGGCGCACTAGACGGTCCATGCCGGCAATGCCAATGGCCGAGAGCAGGCCGCCGATGGTGGTGGGTATCAGCGTCACCAGCAATGCGGCAAGAAAGATCAGCGGTAGGCTGCCGCCGGCAAAATGGGCGAAGGGCTGCAGGGTTACGACGACAATCAGGAAGATCAGGGTCAGGCCTATCAGCAGAATGTCCAGAGCAATCTCATTGGGGGTCTTCTGCCGCTTGGCACCTTCGACCAACGCGATCATGCGGTCCAGGGTCGATTCGCCGGGATTGCTGGTGATGCGGATCAGCAGCCAGTCCGAGACCAGCCGAGTATTGCCGGTGACAGCCGAACGGTCGCCACCAGACTCGCGGATAACCGGCGCGGACTCACCCGTGATGGCAGCTTCATTGACCGCAGCGATGCCCTCGAGCACCTCGCCGTCACCCGGAATCATCTCCCCTGCCACCACGCGTACCACATCATCCTTGCGCAGCGCCGTGGCCGCCACAGGCTCGAAACTGCCATCACGTTTGCGCCGCTGCGCCGTCAACCCCTGGCTACCGGCTTTGAGGCTATCGGCGCGGGCTTTGCCACGCCCTTCGGCGAGGGCCTCGGCGAAGTTGGCGAACAGCACGGTGAACCATAGCCATAGCGCGATCTGCGCAGCCACACCGGTGCTGACGCCACTGCCGGGCGCAAAGCACAGTGCAGTTGTGAGCAGAGCCGTCAGAGCAACCACCAGCATCACCGGCGAACGTTTGAGCTGGCGCGGGTCCAGCTTGACGAAGGCCTGGAGCAAGGCTGGCCGCCACAGGGCCGCGATACGCGTCTGATCATTGGTGCCGCGTGAGGCTTTCATTTCAGGAATGGGCATGTTCATGAATAGTTCCTCAGAAACCCAGGCTCAGTTGTTCAGCGATCGGCCCCAGGGCCAGGGCCGGCAAGAAGGTCAGCCCACCCACCAACAAGATGGTCACCAGCAGCAGGCCGGCGAATAGCGGGCCGTGGGTGGGGAAACTGTTGCTCCCCTGCGGCGCCCGCTGTTTGGCTGCGAGGCTGCCGGCCAAGGCCAGGATCGGCAGGATGTAGCCGAAGCGGCCAATGAGCATGGCAAAGCCGATCATCAGGTTGTGGTACACCGTATTGGCGCCAAAGCCTGCGAACGCCGAACCATTGTTGGCGGCCCCTGAGGTGTAGGCATACAGCAACTGGCTGAACCCATGGGCGCCCGGGTTGCTCACGGCACTAGCTGGGCCTGGCAAGCTGGCGGCAAGGGCCCCCAGCACCAGAACGCCAACCGGCATCACCAGCAGGGTTGCCACGAGCAGTTGCACTTCACGGGCCTGCAGCTTCTTGCCAAGGTACTCCGGCGTACGGCCGATCATCAGCCCTGCCAGGAACACGGCGATCAGCACGAACAGCAACATGCCGTAGAGCCCGGCACCGACACCGCCGAATATCACTTCCCCAACCATCATATTGACCATGGCCACCATGCCGGTCAGCGGGTTCAGGCTATCGTGCATCGCATTGACCGAGCCATTGGAGGCCGCCGTGGTAGTCACGCTCCACAGCACCGAACCGGTGGTGCCGAAACGGCTTTCCTTGCCTTCCATTGGCGCGCTCTGCTGCACCTGGGCACTTTCCAGTGCCGGATTGGGCTGATACTCCGACCACAGCGCCGTGGCGCCCCCGATCAGAAACAGGGCGAGCATGCAGCCAATGATTGCACGGCTCTGGCGCAGGTCTTTGACGTAATGCCCGAAGGTAAATACCAAAGCCACTGGGATCAGGATGATCGAGACCACCTCGAACAGGTTGCTCAATGCCGTGGGGTTCTCGAACGGGTGCGCCGAGTTGACGCCGAAGAAGCCACCACCGTTGGTACCCAACTGCTTGATGGCGATCTGGCTAGCAGCTGGACCGAGCGGGATGGTCTGGTCCGTACCCTGCAGCGTCAGCGCGTGGGCATAGTCGGCAAACGTCTGTGGTACGCCTTGCCAGACCAGCAGCAGCGCCAACAGCAGGCTCAGCGGTAACAAGCCATACAGCGTTGCCCGGGTCATGTCGACCCAGAAGTTGCCCAGATCGCTGGTGCAGCGACGAGCGATACCGCGGCACAGCGCGACCAGCACGGCAAGGCCGGTGGCGGCGCTGACGAAGTTCTGCACCGCAAGCCCCAGCATCTGGCTCAGGTAGCTGACCGAAGCCTCGCCGCTGTATGCCTGCCAGTTGGTGTTGGTGACGAAGCTGACCGCTGTGTTGAACGCCAAAGACCACTCAAGGCCAGGCAAATGCTGCGGGTTCAGTGGCAAAGAGCCCTGCAGCATGAGCACGCTGAACAGCAGCACGAAGCCCGCCAAGTTGAAGGCCAGCAAGGCCAGGGTGTATTGCTTCCAGTTCTGCGCCTGTTCGGCCTTGACCCCTGCCAGGCGATAGCAGCCCTTCTCCAGCGGCCCCATCACAGGCGTCAACCACGTATGTTGTCCCTCCATGACTTTGTAGTAAAAACGCCCGAGCCAAGGTGCTGGCAACAGCACGAGAGCAAAAAACACGATCAGCAGCGTGTAATCGTAACTGTGCATGGCTGCTCCCTAGCTGCGATCGGCGTGCAGCAACGCCACCAGCAGGTAAATTGCCAAAGCCACTGCCAGCAGCAGTGACAGACCGTCGAGCATGTACATCAGTGCAACTCCCCTTTTTGCGGCATTGGCCGCTTCGGGGAAATTGTCCGAGTGATGGGCGTAAAGAGGCGAGATCAGGGGGTGGGGGTGGGAATAAAGAATGCGTAAAGACGAGGAATCTCGAATGCCTGCGCCGGCCTGCTCGCGGGTAACCCTGCGAACAGGCCAGTTTCGGTTTACTGCTGCGGCTGCGCCGCGTTACGGCTCCATTCCAGCAGCAGGCTATAACCAACCGCCAGTAAAGTCGGGCCGATGAACAGACCGATGAAGCCAAAGGCGATCAACCCCCCGAACACGCCGAGCAGCACGATCACCAGCGGCAGGTTGCCGCCTCGGCTGATCAGGTAGGGTTTGAGCACGTTGTCCACGCCGCTGATGACGAAGGTGCCCCAAATGCCGAGAAACACCGCCATGCCATACTCGCCCTTCCACACCAGCCAGCCGGTGGCCGGAATCCACGCCAGCGGCGGCCCCATGGGGATCAGGCTGAGCATGAAGGTCACCAGCCCCAGAACGATCGCCCCAGGCACGCCTGCGATCAGAAAGCCTATCAGCGCCAGAAGGCCTTGAGCTGCTGCGGTGCCGATCACGCCATTGACGACCCGTTGCACGGTCCCTGCCACCAGCTCCAGGTAGTAATCGGCGCGTTCGCCCACCAGCCGGTTCAGCAGCCGCAGCACGAACGCCGACAACCGCGGCCCGTCCCGGTAAAAGAAGAACACGAATATCAGGCTCAGGGTCAGCTCCAGCACGCCACTGCCAATCTGCGCACTGCGCGCCAATAACCAGTTGCCCACTTGCCCCAGGTAGGGTTTTACCGATGCCAGCAGGGCCGCGCCTTGCTGGTCCAGCGACTGCCACCCGCTGACCAGGCGCTCACCTACGAAGGGGATGCCGCCAAGCCAGTCCGGTGCGTCGGGCAGGCCATCGACCTGTACGTCACGTACGAAGACGACGGTGTCGCGTATGTGATCGGCCAAGTTGAAGCCCAGCCATACCAGCGGCAAGGCGACGATGAGAATCCAGGCCACGGTCAGCACACTGGCAGCCAAGGTTTCGCGACCTCCCAGCGCACGCGTCAGCAGACGCATCAGTGGCCAGCTGGCGAAGGCGAGGATGGCCCCCCATAACAGCGCGGACATGAACGGTGCCATCACCCACAGCGTGGCGCCGAACAACGCCAGCAGCAGAATCTGGACCAACAGGCGGTCATTGATGCCCATGGCGATGCTCACTCAACGAATCAGTTCCAGGTGCAGGCCGTCGGTAGGCGCATCGCCGACTTCAAGCCGGCTGAGGCGCACGCCCGCCTTGCCCAGCAATTCGCGCCAGGCCCCGGCTTGGGCGCCACTTAGGCTCACGCGCAAAGTGCTGTCGAGGTTCAGGCTGCGGGCCAGCAGAGTGACCCAACTCTCCTGGGGTGCAGCCAAATCCGGGTAGTCGAGTTTGCCCGTATCGCGCAGTTCGCGCAGCACCGTGGCGGCTGTGGGGAGTATCTCGCCCAGCGGGCTGGCGGCGACGAACTCTTCCACGTGCAGGTAGGCGCGGCGGTTGCCCCGGGTGACGCTGTACAGTGCGACCAGGGTGTCGGCCTCCTCGGCCGAGCGGCGCAGCAGGATGAACGCCTGTTGCTCGTCACCGCCGTTCAACCTTGCGTTGGCAAACACATCGTTGGCCCACAGGCTGCCTTCACCGCAATCGCGGCCCTGACACCAGAACAGCGGGTAGCCGCCCTCGTTCTGTAGCGCCTCGCGGGCGCTAGTGAAGGCTTCGCGAGCACTACGCTCGACCGGCAGCTCGTAGGTGACCGAGCTGACCTGGCCACGGCTTTCAATCTTGTCATCGACACGCAGGCGGCCGCTGATCTTGCGCACTGGGCCCATAGGATAGACACGTTCCTGCTCCACGGCCGGTCGCAGGTCCACTACCTTGGCGTCCGCGGGCACAGGCAGGCTGCCGGCCCACAGCAGGGGGCTGGCCAACGCCAAGCAAGCGGCGGCGGCAGTATGGATGGATACGGGCATGCTCATCGGCAGCCCATGCGGCGCAGCGCGCCGGGTTGAAGCTCCAGGTTGTCTGGCATTTGCATGGTTGTCTCCCTGTTCAACCCGCCAAGCCTCGGCACTTGTCAGATGCAAGTCAAGCAAAGCCAAAGAAGCGATTGAAACAGTCTGCGACAAGGATCGCACCCGGTTCATCGTTCAAGTGCAGATGATGGCCCCCTTGCAGCAGCGTCTGCTCGAAGGGTAGCTGATCCAGCAAATCGCTATGGCGCGCCAGCATGCCCTGGGCAGCCACCACTAGGCTGACCGGGCAGTTGACCCTTTGCACGAAGGCCATCGCCTGTGCCTGGCTCAAGCGCGTCGGCGACGGCAGCGTCAGGCGGCTGTCGCTGCGCCAGCTGTAGCCACCGGGCACCGGCATCAGGCCACGCTGGGCCAATAACTCAGCGGCCTCACGGCTGACCGCAACCATACCTTTCATGCGCGCTTGCACGCCCTGCTCCAGGCTGGTGTAAACCGATTTGCGCTTGCCGTCCAGGCGTAGCTGGGCCTGCAAGGCCATGCCTAGGCGCTCGCCAGAGTCCTGCTCGGCACCGGTGGGGGGAATGACGCCGTCGATCAACGCTAGGTGGCTGACCCGTTCAGGCAAGGCGCCTGCCAATTGCACCGAGATGATCGCCCCCAAGGAATGCCCCAGCAGCGCAAAACGGTGCCAACCTAACTGTTCGGCGACCCGCAGCACATCATGGGCATAGTCGGTCAGTGCATAACTCCCACCCGGCGGCCGATGTTCGGAATAACCGTGACCGGCAAGATCAAGGGCGACGATGCGCAACCCTTTGAGCAAGGGAGCCAGGCGCGCGAAGCTGTTGGCATTGTCCAGCCAGCCATGCAGGGCAATCACTGGCAGGCCATCGGCGGGGCCGAACAAGTGCGCCGCCAGCTCGATATGGCCCAGGTTCAGGCGAACCTCCTCGACCTGGGCGCTCATGCCTGGCTCCAGCGGTCGAACAGGCCTTTGATCAGGCTGGCGGTATCGGTCGGCCGCTCCAGTGGAAACATATGCCCACCCGGCACGCTGTGGTATTCGCCGCGGGGCATGCTGCGCACCGCCAGTGCATGGTGGCGGCGGATCACCGAACTGCGCTCGCCACGCACCATGGCCAGGGGCACCTGCAACTGGCGTGCAGGCGCTGGGCTGACGTGTGGAATATTGCGGTAGATGCTGATTTCGGTCGCCGGGTCGAAACGCAGACGCAGCCCGTGCTCGACTTGCTGCAGGCCATGGTCAAGGTAGGCGTCCAGGCAGTCGGTGTCGAAGTGGCGAAACAACGACTTGCTGGCGAAATAGTCGCGGGCGCTATCTCGGTCGGCAAACGTTTCACGCCGCCCGAGGGTACGAGCGGCCGGGGTGATGCGATCGATGAAGCCAAAGCGCTTGGCCGTGCGCAGCAGCCACTGGTCAGCGCGGGTCAGCACGGGGGAATCGAGCATCACCACGCCGCGGTACAGCTCCGGTCGGCGCAGGGCGGCATGCAGGTGCAGCACGCCACCCAGCGAATGGCCAACACCCCAGACCGGCGCCGCCTGCTGCTCCAGATGGTGCAGCAGTTCGTCGACCAGATTCTGCCAATTGTCGTTCACCGGAAAACGCGGGTCGTGGGCATGCTGGGCCAGGTGACTGACCTGATAATCCGGCGCCAGGGCACTGAACAGTTTGCCGTAGGTGGCCGAAGGAAAACCGTTGGCATGGGCGAAGAAGATCTGCTGCGACATGGCGCCGGGTCCGCATGTGAGTGATGGCCCATTGTCTGCACCTGGCAGGTAAACGGCAACGCCCGTAAAGGTCATCAGCGAGGGCGATCAGGTCATGCCGACTGATCGAAACTGGCCAGCGAGCGGCGAAGGCAGGCCTGCATGTACGCAATCTGGCTTTCCAGTGCTTCGCGGGCCAAGCTCTGGTCCTCGAGGTCCAGCTGCAAGCGACGCAGAGCCAGGCAGCTGGTCTGCAGCAGTTGCGACATGCGCATGCACGATCGCTGAAGTTCCTGCAGGTCCTGCTCGAGTTGCAAGTTGTCCAAAGGTTGCTGCTCGGCCTTGCTGCGCACGCGGCCCACCAGGTGATAGAACTTGGCGTCGGCAGCCTCGCGCAACAAGGCATATTGGGCAAAATCCAGGCGGCTGTTGCGCTGCACGCATTCCAAGGTGGGCTGCAGGTCCAGGGAGCGCAAAAGTTCTTGCATCATTTGGCTCATTCATTACTCCCTGGCTGTCATTGTTCTGGTCTTCCGTGACCGCAAGCTTGCGTGCCCTGTAAGTGCCTGACAACTGGCAGAAATGCTAGTTGTTCAATGTCAATCAGGCCTGGTCAGCGCACACATCGTCATCAGACCGGCCAGCGGCCACTCACCTTCCAGCGCTGCCAGACTGGCGGTGGTCATGGGTACCGGCTGCTGCAGATGACCGTGCTCCAGCATGCCGACCAAGGCACCCACCAGCGGCTGGTGGCTGACCAGCAACACATGTTCCAGGCCCAGCCGCTCAAGCTCACTGATCACCTGCCGCACATCGCTCTCGGGGGTCAGCCAAGGTACAGTGATCACCGGTTGCGCGAAGCCCAGCGTGTCATGCACCAGGGCAGCGGTTTGTTGTGCACGTACGTATGGGCTGGCAATGATCGCCTGCAATGGCTGCCCCAGCAGCCGCGCCGCACTGCGCAGCACCTGCTCGCGGCCGTGGTCTGTTAGCCGCCGCTGGGGGTCGGTATTGGCGCGTTGCTCGGCCTCGCCATGGCGTAGCACCCACAGCTTCATAACTTAGGCTCTTCATCGCGTACCGGGTGTGCTGCCGGGGCCACGGCGTGGGGTGCCTCACCTTCTGGTGCGCGCGCTGCCGGCCAGTCGGCAAACGGCCAAGGTTTTTGATCGGTGTGGAAAGTACCGAACCGGCCGATCTGCGCCAGGTACTGGCTGAGACTATCGCCGAAGTTCATCATGCTGGCGCTCGGCGCGCCATAGACCAACCGATAGATCAGCTGCACCAGCACCAGGCCACCGAGCAGCAGCTCGGCCAACTGCCAGACCACCAGGAACACCAGCATCCACAGCACCCGCAGGATGATCGACTCGCGCTGGGCTCGCTCGGGGGTATCGTTCATGTACTGCTCCTATGTTCAGTTGAAACCGCTGATGGAAATGAAGTCGACGTCCGTTTTGGGCTCGGCACGCATCAGGTGCTCGATCACCTGATTCAGCGTGCGGCCTTCGAACAGAATGGCGTGCAGGCCTGCCACCAGCGGCATGTAGACCTGTACCTCCTGGGCCTTGGCCTTGAGCACCTTGAGCGTGTTGACGCCTTCTGCCACTTCTCCCAGGCGAGTGACTGCCTGTTCCAGGCTCAGGCCCTGGCCCAGTGCATGGCCCACTTGGTAATTGCGGCTCTTGGGCGAGGAGCAGGTGACGATCAGATCTCCAACGCCGGCCAGGCCCAGGAAGGTCATGGGGTTGGCCCCTTGGCTGACGGCAAAGCGGGTCATCTCGGCCAGGGCCCGAGTGATGAGCATGCTTTTGGTGTTTTCGCCCATGCCAAGGGCTACGGCCATGCCGGCGATGATGGCATAGACATTTTTCAGCGCCCCTCCCAACTCGACACCGAAGCGGTCACTGCTGGCATAGACCCGGAACGTGCGCCCGTGCAGGACGGCCTGCACCCGCTGGCACAGTTGTTCGTCTTCGCTGGCAACCACTGTGGCGGTCAATGCATGCTCGGCGATCTCGCGGGCAAGGTTCGGGCCGGACAGTACGCCGATGCGAGCCTCAGGGGCAATTTCCTCGAGTATCTGACTCATGAGCTTGAAGCTCTGCGCCTCGATCCCCTTGGTCAGGCTGACCAGATACTTGCCGCGCAGCAGCTGGGCATGGGGCGCCAGTACGCTGCGCAGGGCACTGGACGGCAGCGCGACGAAAATAAGGTCGCTGCCTTGCAAGGTGCTCAGCAGGTCATTGACCGGCTCGACGCCCTCCTGCAGGCGGATACCCTTGAGGTACCGGGGGTTCTCACGGTTGACCCGCATTGCCTCGGCCTGCTCGGGATCGCGCATCCATTGGCGCACCGGCACACCGTTTTCAGCCAGCAGGTTCGCCACGGCGGTGCCGAAGCTGCCACCGCCCAGAACTGCAACAGGTTGCTGTTCAGTCATATTCAATCCGTTAAAGCCATTAGGTTAATTGGCGACCCGTTCATTATACGGCTCCACTGCCTAGCGCCAAGGCTGGCAACGCCAATGACGCACTGGCAAAACCCTGCCGGTCAGTTAACATGCCTGTTTAAACTCTCAGACAAGGCTGTCCTGTGTTCCTTGGCCTGCCCCCTTACCCTCGCGTGCTGCTGCTGACGGCCCTGCTCGGCGGCCCAGCCTTGGCCGATGACTTGTTCATCGACAACAGCGACCTGCCGCAGGTTCTGACCGCAACTCGCCTTAAACAGTCCCCGGCGGCAGTGCCGGGCAGCATGACCGTACTCGACAACGAGTTGATTCGCGCC
The DNA here is from genome assembly GCF_046230725.1 of Pseudomonas sp. KCJK9000. Lineage (NCBI taxonomy): Bacteria > Pseudomonadati > Pseudomonadota > Gammaproteobacteria > Pseudomonadales > Pseudomonadaceae > Pseudomonas > Pseudomonas sp. KCJK9000. Next base: position 29,110 of record NZ_JBJJLN010000010.1, read on the forward strand.
AGCGGCGCCCGTGATATCCCCGAGCTGCTGCGCCTGGTCCCGGGGATGATGATTGGCTACGGCGCCGGTAACCAGCCGACCGTCAACTATCACGGCAGCAACGTCAACGATGCTCGACGCATGCAAGTGCTGATCGACGGCCGTTCGGTGTACCGCGCAGGGCTGGCCACCGTGGACTGGAGCGACATTCCGGTAGCCATCGAAGACATCGAGCGCATCGAGGTGTTTCGCGGCCCGAACACTGTCAGCTATGGCGCCAATGCGTTGATGGCGGTGGTCAACATCCTGACCCGCAACCCGGCAGACAGTCATGGTACACGGATGAAGCTGACGCGCGGCCAGGACGGCATCAATGACTACTACCTGAGCCACGGCCTGGGCTGGGACGGTGGCGACCTGCGTCTGTCGGTGTCCGGCCAGCAGGACGATGGTTTCGACGAAAATCAGTTCGGCCAGAACTACCGCGACAGTCGTCGCCTGAACCGCTTCAACCTAAGCGTGAGCCACGTCCTGGCCCCCGATCAGACCCTTGAGTGGCAGCTGGCAGCGAAAGAAGGCAGCAACCAGCGGCCCTATACTTACCAGCCGGTTTTCCCCTATGTCACTCAGACCGGCAACAACGCTGACGTCGACGCCAAGGATTACGCAGGCTCGGTGCGCTGGAACATCGATTTCAACCCCGAGCACAGCCTGTACGTACAGGGTTCGGCCCAGCATTTCGATCGCCAGCAGGTGTGGCGCGCGTGCGATGCGGCCCTGTCGTTCAGCCCGGAGCTGACGCGCCTATGGCAGATGAACCCTGACTTTGCCGAAAAGGTCGCCCGCGGGGCCAACAACCCGCCAAGCAGCAGCAACCCTGAAGAACAGGCGCTGGTCGACGCTATCAAGGACCAATGGAACAACCAGGGCGGCAGGAACGTGGTGTGCGGCGATGTCGACCAGAGCACGCGAGAAACCCGCTATGACCTGGAAATCCAGGACACCCTCAGCCTGACCGACAGCCTGCGCCTGCTCAGCGGCATGAATTACCGTTATGATCGCGCCGATTCGCAGACCTACTTCAATGGCAGCGTTGACGATCAGACCTGGCGCCTGTTCGGCCAGCTGGAATGGCGCGCTGACGAGCACTGGATCGTTCAGGGCGGGGCAATGCTGGAGAATTCGCGCCTGTCCGGTAGCTCCCTGACCCCACGCATGGCGGTCAACTACCTCATCACCCCGCGCCATGGCTTGCGTGCAGTCTATTCGGAGGCCGTGCGCTCACCCGACATGTTCGAGAACAACGTCAACTGGAGCTACACGGTCAAGAATCTAAGCCCCGCAGCGTTCGGCCAGCGCAATGCCGAGTACTTCGTCAAGACCCGCGGCCCTGGGGATCTGGAACAAGAGCGTATGCGCTCTAGAGAACTGGGCTACAACGGTTATTTCAGCGACATCGACTTGAACGTGGATGTGAAGCTGTTCTACGACGAAATCACCGGCATGATCAGCGAGCCGCTGAAGAACAACCAGTTCATTGCCAGCAACGCCAACAAGGCCAGGTTCACCGGTAGCGAGGCACAGTTGGACTGGCGCGTGGCTGCGCGCGATCGCCTGCGCCTGACCTATGCCTACGTCGACGCCTGGGCCAGCAACACCGCAGACCGCCGCCTCAGCGCACGCAACAGTGGCTCAGCGGGATGGATGCGCGAATGGGGGAAAGGCTGGTCGAGTGGATTGTTCTACTACGGTGACGACGCCCTCAACCAGTACCGCTACGAACGCCTCGACCTGCGCGTGGCCAAGCGTTTTCACATACAGGGCAGCACCCTTGAGTTGGCTGCATTGTGGCAGCAACGCCTGGACGACCAACCCACCACCGTGGAACAGAACCGCTACGACAGCCGCCATCGCCTGAGCGTCAGTGCGGAGCTGGAATTCTGATGGCCCTGCTGCTACGCCTGCTGCTGTGTCTTTGGCCATTGGGCTCGCTGTCTGCCAGCGAAATCCTGCTGGTCGGCGAAGATCAGCCAGGCGTACGCAACTTCGCGCAAGCGCTGCAAGAGCGTCGCAGCCATGACCAGGTGCGCTTCCAGAGCATCGCCGAACTCAGCCGCCCCGACCAACTCAAGCCTGACGTGCGCTTGGTGCTGCTCGACACTGTCGCGCTCGACTGGCGCCTTGGCCAGCATAACGGCCCACCCGCCCTGGCCATGCGTATCAGCCGGGTGCAGGCTGAGCAGCGCCTGGGAAAGTCGCGCCCTGGGTACCTGACGCTGCTGTGGAGCGACCCGCCGATGGCCCGGCAACTGCGCCTGGCCCGCTACTTGCTGCCGCAGGCCCAGCGCATTGGTGTGTTGTACGGTGAACACAGCCGTTTTCTGCTCGATGAACTGCGCCAGGCCGCGCGCCCATTGGGGCTGGAAATCGTCGCAGAGGACTGGCCAGACCCGCGCGACAGCCGCCCATTGCAGCACCTGCTGGGCACCAGCGACGTGCTGCTGGGGCTGGACGACCCACAGCTGTACAACTCCAAAACGGCAAAGAATTTGCTGCTCAGCAGCTACAGCCGGCAAATGGCGCTGATAGGCCCGAACGTAGGGTTCGTGCGCGCCGGCGCCTTGGCCAGTACCTACAGCGATCAGGAAGACTGGCTGAGCGTGCTCGATCAGTTGCTCGACCAACCGACGGCGCGCTGGCCCCGCAGTTTGTATCCGGCACGCTTTGGCGTCAGCGGTAACCAGCAAGTGGCACGCGCTCTGGGGCTTGAACCCATTGATCCGAACGCCACCGCCAAAGCCCTGGCCGAAGGAGAACCCAAGCCATGAGCAAACGCCTGAGCTGGGACATCCATACCCGCACTCAGATCATCAGCCTTGGTCCTGCACTGTTGCTGACGTTGCTGTTGATCAGCTTCTTCACCTTCGTCCGAATTCAGGACTTACGCCAGGAGCTGAACCACACCGGGCAGTTGATTGCCAACCAACTGGCGCCTGCATCCGAATACGGCGTCATATCTGGAAACAATGAAGTGCTGGAAGGGTTGATGCGCGCAACGCTGAGCATTCCCCATGTACGTTTCTTGGAGGTACAGGACAGCCGCAACCACATCCTGGTGTACGTCGAGCAGCGCGACGAGAGCGGCAAGCGGGCGCAACAGGTAGAGGTATTCCAGGCACCGATCCGGCTGCAGCAAATCCGCCTGGACAGCGACTTTCTGCAACAAGGCAAGGCACCCACGCCCGGCATCGGCGATGACTACCTGGGCCGGGTGATCGTCGGCATGTCCGACGATGCGTTCAGCCAGCGGCAGCAGGAAATCGTCATCAAGGCCGCCATCCTCGCCCTGTTCGCTCTAGTGTTCACCTTTTTGCTGGCCCGTCGGCTGGCCATGAGCCTGGCCAGACCGATCAGCGCCATGGGGCACGCAGTCAAGGCCATTCAGCAGGGAGAATTCAATGCCCCGCTGCCAGTGGTAGACGACAGTGAACTCGGCCACCTGGCGCACCATATCAACAACCTGGCCAATGCGCTGGACCAGGCCAGTGTCGAGCAAAAGCAGGCCATCGCCCAGTTGATCCAGGCACGCGAGGAGGCCGAGCAGGCCAACGGCGCCAAGTCGGAATTCCTGGCGATGATGAGCCATGAACTGCGCACGCCCATGAATGGTGTGCTGGGCATGCTGCAACTGCTGGAAACTACCCAACTGACCAGCGAACAGGCCGAATACACGGCAGTAGCCAGCGAGTCTACCGGCCACCTGCTCAAGGTTATCAACGACATCCTCGACTTCTCGCGGATCGAACGCACTGCGCTGGAGCTCGAACACATCGAGTTCAACCTCGCCGAGCTGATCGCCAGCAGCGTGCAGTCGTTCCAGCACAGTGCGCAGCAGCGTAACCTGGACTTGCACCTTAAGTTACCGGCCGAAGATGCAAAGCCAATAGTGGTTGGCGACCCGACCCGCATTCGTCAAATTCTGCTCAATTTGATCGGCAATGCGCTGAAGTTCACCGAGCGCGGCGAGATCCAGGTCCAGGCGAGCTGGCAAATGCTCGACCGGCAATCGCTGAGGTTCACCTGCAGCGTGCGCGACACCGGCATCGGCATCGACAGCGATCGCCTGGAAATGATGTTCGTCGCTTTCCAGCAAGCCGACAGTTCGATCTCTCGCCGCTACGGCGGTACCGGCCTGGGCCTGTCGATAGCTCGCACCCTGGCCGAGCGCATGGGCGGCAAGTTGCGCGCTCAAAGCCGCGAAGGGCTTGGCTCGACGTTCACCCTGGAAGTACCGCTGCCCTTGGCCAGCAGCGTACCGGCAGCAGCGCTGGGTAGCGCAGCGGAGGGTGCCCCCCTGCCGGTGGGCAATCGCATCCTGCTGGTGGAGGACAATCCAGTCAATCAGAGCGTGATCGAAGCCATGTTGGGTAGCTTGGGCATGGAGGTCAGCGTGGCTCAGGACGGTTTGCAGGCGGTGGAATATGTCAGCCAGCAGCCGTTTGCAGCGGTGCTGATGGACTGTCGCTTGCCGCAAGTCGATGGCTATGAAGCCACCCGGCGTATCCGGCTATTGCCCGGCGGTGGGCAGTTGCCGATCATCGCCTTGACCGCCAATGCATTGCAGGGTGACCGTGAGCGCTGCCTGGCTGCAGGCATGAATGATTACCTGAGCAAACCGTTCCGTCGGACTGATTTGCAACGCATATTGCAACGCTGGTTACCCCCACGGTCAGCGGCGACTGGCGATTAATGCTAAATTGCGGCAGTCTTGGCAGTCTTAAAGACTGGACAGGACCTTATTCGGACCTGAAAATAGACGTTTCAGTGCACACCTGTACTTCTTTCGCCGGGTGCACTGTGACTTTCACCACAACGCAATAGTCTACCTGTAGGCTGCCGCTCCAGATGCTAGAAGGAGCGGCCGGGAAGATTCATCCCCTGCCACAGGGGGTTATTGAGGAGCTCGCATGACCAAACAACAAGCCTTTACTCGGGAAGAGCTGCTGCGCTGCAGTCGCGGTGAGCTGTTCGGCCCAGGTAATGCGCAACTGCCCGCGCCGAACATGCTGATGGTCGATCGCATCACCCATATCAGCGAAGAAGGCGGCAAGTACGGCAAAGGTGAATTGGTCGCCGAGCTGGATATCACCCCGGACCTGTGGTTCTTCGCCTGCCACTTCGAAGGCGACCCGGTCATGCCAGGCTGCCTGGGCCTTGACGCGATGTGGCAGTTGGTCGGTTTCTTCCTCGGCTGGCAAGGCCTGCCGGGCCGTGGCCGCGCACTGGGTTCGGGTGAAGTGAAGTTCTTCGGCCAGGTACTGCCTACCGCCAAGAAAGTCACTTACAACATTCACATCAAGCGCGTCCTCAAGGGCAAGCTGAACATGGCCATCGCCGATGGCTCGGTCAGCGTCGATGGCCGCGAGATCTACACCGCCGAAGGCCTGCGGGTCGGCGTGTTCACCTCCACTGACAATTTCTAAGGGTTATTCGCATGCGCCGCGTCGTTATCACTGGTCTGGGCATCGTATCGTGCCTGGGCAATGACAAAGCTACCGTCACCGAAAACCTGCGCAACAGCCGTCCGGGTATCCGTTACAACCCGGAATACAAGGAACAGGGGCTGCGTAGCCAGGTTTCCGGCTCCATCGACCTGAACCTCGAAGAACTAATCGACCGTAAGGTCTACCGCTTCGTTGGCCACGCCGCTGCCTACGCCTACCTGGCGATGCAGGACGCGATCAAGGACGCCGGCCTGACTGAAGAGCAGGTATCCAACCCACGCACTGGCCTGGTGGCCGGTTCTGGCGGCGCTTCGACCCTGAACCAGATGGAAGCGCTGGACACCCTGCGTGAAAAAGGCGTCAAGCGTGTTGGCCCGTATCGCGTAACGCGCACCATGGGCAGCACCGTGTCGGCATGCCTGGCCACCCCGTTCAAGATCAAGGGCATCAACTACTCGATCTCGTCGGCCTGCGCCACATCGGCTCACTGCATCGGCACCGCCCTGGAGCAGATCCAGTGGGGCAAACAGGACATCGTCTTCGCCGGTGGCGGTGAAGAAGAGCACTGGAGCCAGTCGTTCCTGTTCGACGCCATGGGTGCCCTGTCGACCAAGCGCAATGACACCCCCGAACAGGCCTCGCGTGCCTACGACGCCGATCGTGATGGCTTCGTCATCGCAGGCGGTGGTGGCATGGTAGTGGTCGAGGAGCTGGAACATGCCCTGGCCCGCGGTGCGAAGATCTACGCCGAAATCGTCGGTTATGGCGCCACTTCCGATGGCTACGACATGGTCGCACCAAGCGGTGAAGGTGCTATTCGTTGCATGCAGCAGGCGCTGTCCACCGTCGACACCCCTATCGACTACCTCAATACCCACGGCACTTCGACCCCGGTCGGTGACGTTGCGGAAATGAAAGGCGTGCGTGAAGTATTCGGCGACAAGGCACCGAAGATCAGCTCGACCAAGAGCTTGTCGGGCCACTCCCTGGGCGCTGCCGGCGTACACGAGGCGATCTATTGCCTGCTGATGATGGAAAACAACTTCATCGCCGGCTCCGCCAACATCGACGAGCTGGACCCTAAGGTCGCCGACCTGCCTGTGCTGCGCCAAACCGAAGAAAACGCCAAGATCGATACGGTCATGAGCAACAGCTTCGGCTTCGGCGGCACCAACGCCACCCTGGTGCTCAAGCGCTGGACCGGCAAGTAACAGCCCGCAGCAGTTAGCTGTACTGAGCGCCCCGACTGGTTCGGGGCGTTTTCATTTGCGGTGCTTGGGCAATACGGCCAGAAAATTGTCCCTTGCCACCTTGTTCGCCACCTCCTGCGGCAATGCATCCAGAAACGGTTTGAAACCCTGCATCTGCTCGCCAAGACTACCGAACCGCCCCACCACATCCGACCCCAGCATGAATCGATCCGGATGACGCTCGACCAGCGCGACCCAGTCCGGGCTCGGCTCACCGTGTTCATCCAGTAGGTACGGCTGTAACACGCTCCACGATAAATCCACGTAGAGGTTGGGATAGTCAGCCAGCAGTCGCGTCAGTACTGGCAGGAGAAAGTCCATCCGAGTCTGATGCCGATGGATCTCTGCGCTACTGCCTGCATGGGCCCAGATGAAGCGGGTATGCGGATGATTGCGCAATGGCTCTTCCAGCTCAGCCAGGTACAGCGGGTTACGTTCACGCTTTGAAGTGATGTTCGAGTGCAGCAACACCGGCATGTCCCGCTCCGCGGCCAGGTGATAGATACGCGCCATGGCCTCGTTGTTGGCCCTGGGCGTTTCGCCGCTGGTCAACGCAGTAAGGTCGTCATGACGTGTGAATACTTCGCCAATGCCCTGCCACAGCTCAGGATCGAGGTCGAGCATACGCTCGATATGGCTCACGGCATTCTTGTCCACCGGGTTGAAACCGCTTAGAAACGGATGGAAGCGCTTTCTCTGTTCGGGCGCAAGCCTGTTCAGCGCAGCCGCTACGTAGGTATCGGTGGCACTGTACCAATAGGCGTCGGCGTCATCACCGGCGTAATAGCGCGGGCGCTTGGGTTCGTCTTCATGCCATTTCTTGGCCACCGGGATTCCCGAAATCATCGCATGCTCAACGCCCGCCTGGTCCATGGCCTTGATGAGCGCTGCCATGCCTTCGGTTTCCTGAAAGAAGTCTACGTAATGCAGGTGCGCATCACTGTAATAGTAGTCACGAGCCTGGGCCGCCTGGCTTAGCCAGCCAGACAACAGCATGCAGGCCAGCGTTCTTGCAATCATGGGCGCCCTCCTCCTCAGTTTTGAAAAGGGTAGACCGAACAGGCCGCGCATCGGTTCAGCAGCGCCCGGGAAACCGCTATGCTGGGCGTATGCCACTTCCTGGAGCCGAGCATGAGTAGCCCACTGATCATCCGCCCACGCGCCGAATCGGTGGAAGGCCAGCCGATTCTGCGCCCGCTGCCTTCAGCACAGTGCCGCAGCGTCGGGCCGTTCGTGTTCTTCGACCACATGCTCAAGACCGACTATGCGCCGGGCCAGGGCATGGACATTCGCCAGCACCCGCATATCGGCCTGTCGACCCTCACCTTCCTGTTCGAAGGCGCGCTTGTGCACAAGGACAGCCTAGGCTCGGAACAACGCGTACTGCCAGGTGATGTGAGCTGGATGACTGCCGGCAAAGGTGTAGCGCATGTCGAACGCACACCAGCAGACGCCCTGGCCCAGGGCTCGCGCTTGCATGGGCTGCAGGTATGGCTGGCCTCGCCAAAAGCACTCGAGCAGGGCGAGCCGAGCTACCACCACCACCCAGCGGCAACCCTCCCGGTCAGTGACAACCTAGGCGTACGTATCTGCATGATTGCTGGTAACGGCTTTTGCCTGGAATCGCCGGTGCAGGTGCTCTCCCCTACCCTTTATGCGCACGTGCTCATGCAGCCTGCCGCTACCTTGGTCGTGCCTGACGAACATGCCCAGCGGGCGCTGTATCTGCTCGACGGCGAGCTGTGGATGGACAGCGATCGGATTGAGGCTTGCAGCCTGATTCTGTTACCGCAAGGGCAAGAGGTCACACTCTATGCTGAGCAAGCATGCGAGCTGGTGCTGATTGGGGGCGCGCCATTGGACGGCCCGCGGCGGATGAACTGGAATTTTGTGGCCAGTGACCCGGAACTGATCGAGCAAGCTCGGGCCAGGTGGGCTGCCGGGGATTGGCCGGTGGTGCCGGGCGAAACATCGAGGATTGAGCTACCGCATGGAACCAGGGCCGCTTCATAGCCCATTCGCGGTCTAACCCGTGAATGGGCTGCAAGGCAGCCCCATGCGGTATCAGCGCTGGAATACTTCGCTGAGCAAGTTGTGCATCGAACGGAACGCCCGCTCCGAAGTGCGGCGATCGTACTGCATCTTGCCAGGCACATTGGCACTCGGGTCGGTGAACGAATGCACCGCGCCACCATAGCTCAACAGTTGCCAATCGACCTTGGCCGCGGTCATTTCCTCTTCGAATGCTGGCAGTTGCTCCTTCGGCACCAACGGGTCGGCAGCCCCGTGCAATACGAGCACGGAACCGTTGATACGCTTGGCGTCTTCAGGATTGGGGGTATCCAGAGTGCCGTGGAACGACACCGCCGCTTTCAGGTCGGCACCGCTGCGGGCCAACTCGAGGGCACAGCAACCTCCGAAGCAGAAACCGAAGGCTGCCACTTTACCCGGCTCAAGCAGCGCTTTGGACTGGCCCAGCAACTGATCCAGTGCCTCTTTCATGCGCTTGCGCAGTTCACCACGGTCATTCTTCAAGGGCATCATTGCCGCCCCTGCCTCCTCGGCGTTCGACGGGCGAACCGACTGCCCATACAGGTCGGCGATCAGCACCACGTAGCCTTTCTCGGCCACTTCCTTGGCGATACGCTCGGCACCTTCGGCGATCCCCATCCAGTTTGGCGCCATCACCAAGCCCGGACGGCCCAAGGCCCCTGGCTCGTAGACCAAGCGGCTTTCATAGGTCCTGCCAGACAGGTGATACACCAGTGATTCGACGATTACCTTGCTCATCAAGCACTCCTTAGGCATTTTGTGGCAACGACATCCCGCCATGAAAAAAGCCCGCCGAAGCGGGCTTTGTGATGCATCAACTCAAGCAGATAGCTCGACCAGTAGCTTGTTCAGGCGACGAACGTAAGCCGCCGGGTCCTTCAAGCTGTCACCGGCCGCCAGGGCGGCTTGATCGAAGAGAATGTGCGACAGCTCAGCGAACCGGTCTTCACTCTGCTCGTGATCGAGCTTCTCGATCAACGGGTGAGTCGGGTTGAATTCGAAGATCGGCTTGGACTCAGGCACCTTCTGGCCGCTGGCTTCCAGGATCTGGCGCATCTGCAGGCCCAGGTCCTGCTCGCCGATGGCCAGGATCGCAGGCGAGTCAGTCAGGCGGTGGGAGACACGCACCTCTGCCACGCTGTCACCCAGTGCACCTTTGAGGCGCTCGACCAGGCCCTCTTTGTCCTTGGCCACTTCTTCCTGTGCTTTCTTGTCCTCTTCCGAGTCCAGCTTGCCCAGGTCCAGGTCGCCGCGTGCAACGTCGACGAACGCCTTGCCGTCGAACTCGTTCAGGTAGCTCATCAGCCACTCGTCGATGCGGTCGGTCAGCAGCAGTACCTCGATGCCCTTCTTGCGGAAGACTTCCAGGTGCGGGCTGTTCTTGACCTGCGCGTAGGACTCGCCGGTGAGGTAGTAGATCTTGTCCTGACCTTCCTTGGCACGGGCCAGGTAGTCGGCCAACGACACGCTCTGCTCGCCGCTGTCGTCCTGGGTGGACGCAAAGCGCAGCAGGCCGGCAATCTTTTCTTTGTTGGCGAAGTCTTCTGCAGGGCCTTCTTTGAGCACTTGGCCAAAGTTCTTCCAGAAGCCCTTGTACTGCTCAGGCTCGTTCTTGGCCAGCTTCTCGAGCATGTCCAATACGCGCTTGGTCAGCGCAGTCTTCATCGAGTCGATGATCGGGTCTTTCTGCAGAATTTCGCGAGACACGTTCAGCGACAGGTCGTTGGAATCGACCACACCCTTGATAAAGCGCAGGTACAACGGCAGGAACGACTCGGCCTGGTCCATGATGAACACCCGCTGCACATACAGCTTCAGGCCGCGAGGTGCTTCGCGCTGATACAGGTCGAACGGGGCGCGAGCAGGCACGTACAGCAGCGAGTTGTATTCGAGCTTGCCTTCGACCTTGTTGTGGCTCCAGGTCAGCGGGTTCTCGAAATCATGACCGATGTGCTTGTAGAACTCCTGGTATTCCTCGTCCTTGACCTCAGAGCGGGAGCGGGTCCACAAAGCGCTGGCGCGGTTGACGGTTTCCCATTCCTGGGCAGGCTGCTCTTCACCCTCGGCAGCTTCAGGCTGCTCCTTGGGCAATTCGATCGGCAAGGCGATGTGGTCGGAGTACTTCTTGACCACATTACGCAGGCGCCAACCATCGGCGAATTCCTGCTCGTCCTTTTTCAGGTGCAGAACGATACGGGTGCCGCGCTGGGGCTTGTCGATGGTTGCAACTTCGAACTCGCCTTCACCCTTGGAAGACCAGTGCACACCTTCAGCGGCAGGCAGACCGGCACGGCGGCTGTAGACATCGACCTTGTCGGCGACGATGAACGCCGAGTAGAAGCCAACGCCGAACTGACCGATCAGGTGCGAATCCTTCTTCTGATCGCCAGTGAGGTTCTTCATGAAGTCAGCGGTGCCCGACTTGGCGATGGTGCCCAGGTGAGCAATCACATCTTCACGGCTCATGCCGATGCCGTTGTCTTCGAGGGTCACAGTGCCGGCTTGCTTGTCGAAGCTCAGGCGGATCTTCAGGTCGGCATCGCCCTCGAGCAGCTCTGGCTTGGCCAGGGCCTCGAAGCGCAGCTTGTCTGCAGCGTCGGAGGCGTTGGAGATCAGCTCACGCAGAAAGATCTCTTTGTTCGAGTACAGCGAATGGATCATGAGGTGCAGCAGTTGCTTCACCTCGGTCTGGAAGCCCAGCGTTTCTTTTTGAGTCTCCACACTCATGGTCTTCAAAACTCCGATCTGATGGCAATGGCGCCTGGCGGCCGGTATGGCCTGCTTTAACGGCGGATGTCATGCAGATGGGGGCTGCCCGGACGATTTCAAGGGCTTTTGCGGTTCGATCTTGAAATGTGCACGCGCGGTGGCGATCGGCGAATGTCGGTCGGCCTGCCAGGCGGTGATGGCCACGTTGGTTACCCGCCGCCCCTGACGGAACAACTGGCATTGGGCGTAGGTGTCGCGAAAATGCCCGGCACGCAGGTAGTCGATGGAAAAATCGATTATTTTCGGGATGCTCGCGCTTTCGCTGTAGACAAGCAGGTAAAGCGCCGCAGCAAGCTCCATGAAACCCGCGATGACACCACCATGAATGGCCGGCAGCAAGGGGTTGCCAATGTTGCGCTGACTGGCTGGTAGGCAAAACAGCAGGTCGTCGCCCTCACGCTGGCACTGAATACCGATAAGGCCGGCATAGGGGATCAAGCCTAGCAACGGCTCGTAGTCACCACGTGCATGGGCAGCGTTCAGTTGCAACCGGACGTCTTCAGGGATCATGCGCCACCCTCCTTGAGACTGTTACCGAAGCGGATGCCCCCTTTGATCTCCTGACCCAGGCGCATGAAGGTGCCCACAACATGGCAGATTGGCTGGCCAGGGTCGTCCTGATAGGCGGTGCCACGGGTGAAGATCACGTCGCGTGTCACTCTATAACATTGAGCATGCCCGTAGATTGGCTTGCCGGGTAACGCGCCATGCATGTAGTCGATACGCAGGTCCAGTGTCGGGCATACCTCGAAACGTGGCAGTACGCACAACGTGGCCATCCCACAGGTTGTATCCATCAGGGTGGTCAACGCCCCTCCGTGTACCGCGCCCGTCTGCGGGTTGCCGACGATTGCCGGTGACCAGGGCATGACCAGCGTCATCCCCTCACTGTCGGCATGGGCCACGCGCATGTCCAACAACTGACAGTGACTTAATGCTGAAAGAAAACGTTTGGCCATGGCCAGCAAGCTTGAATCGTTCATACGCTGTTTCCGTGATCACTGCCTTGACGGCATAAAACCAGTAAAAAGTCCATGTAGAACGGTGCGTTATATATCTTGAACGAATGCGGAACTTCTTCCGCAGGGCTGAACTCGAAGAAACAACTCACTTATCACTAAGAGGAAACAACCCCATGCGTAAACCTTTTGCTTTTGCTCTGATGCTGGCTGCTGCCATGGGCCTGGCTGCTTGCGATAAAGCGAGTGAAGACAAAGCCCAGGACGCACAAGAACACCGTGAACAAGCTCAGGAAAAGATGAGCGATGCTCAGGATAAGATGAACGACGCTGCCAAGGAAAATGCCGAAGCCGCCAAAGATCAGGCTGAAGCCGAGCAAAAGGCTGCCCAAGAGGCTGCCCCTGCGACTCCAGCTCCGACCGAACCTGCCAAGCAGTAATTGGGTCCAAACAAAAAAACCCGACATGGTCGGGTTTTTTTGTGCCTGAGATTTAGCGATTAATCGATTCAGTTAGTTATGCCGGAACTTTCTTTTGGCGTGTCTGTCGCCGTACTTTCAGTGGGTGTGAAGACCATGACGTCCAGTACATCGGAGTGAAACTCGCGGCGATACAAAATCAGGACCACTCCTACACTCATGACCATGAATAGCCATGGGCTGATGAACCAGGTCAGCATGGCCATGCCAAAGTAATAAGAGCGCAGGCCCAAGTTGAACTGGTTGGCCGCCAGCGACAGCACGCGCGCCGCACGTGAAGCAAAAGCCTTACGCTCCAGCTCATTGACCTGACGCTCACCGATCATCGGTGCAGACCCCACCAGCACGGCGGCAAAGTTGTATTGACGCATGCACCAACTGAACGTGAAAAAGGCGTAGACGAAGACCAAGGCCAGGCACAGCAGCTTGATCTCGGACATTCCTTGCGAGGTCTGCTGCACCAGGGGTAGGTCCGCAAGCAACGACAGCGCGCGATCCGACGCCCCTAACACGGTCAGAATCCCTGCCAGGATGATCAGCGTGCTGGAGGCAAAGAATGAGGCGTTGCGCTCCAGGTTGCCGATAACGCTGGCATCTGCAATACGGTTGTCGCGCAGCAGCATGCGGCGCATCCAGTCTTCCCGGTACAAATGCAGCACACTGGCCAGGCAGGCAGTATCGCGCCCCTTCCAGATGGCATAGCGGGTGTAACCACCCCAGCAGACTACGAACCAGCAGACAGCCAGTAGATTGTGAAGGTTGCTTTGGATGAAGTTCATGCAGATTTCCCGAGGGGCAGCACAAATACAAGTATCCGGGTTTCGACGTCCAACAGCGGCAAAAGGCACACCTGAAACGAAAAAGCCCCGCACCATTAGAGGTACGGGGCTTTCTTCGTCTTGACCCTTGGCAGACAGCCTATGGCTTTTGGCCGGCGCCGCGTTCAGGCATCAACGGCTTATGCCAAGGCTTCGCGGGGCTTGCCCAGCATACGGTCGCAAACCACGGCGCCAATCAGAGTCAACACTGAAGGCACCAGCCAGGCCAGGCCTTGATCGCTGAGCGGCAAGTGTGCAAGGGCATCAGGCAGCACGTGGGCAATGTCGCTGCCCTTGATCGCATCGACGATCCCAAAGACCAGCGATACCAGCATTACCGGTGCCAGGATGCGCGTAGGCGAATTCCACAGCTCTTTCACGAAGCTCAGCCCCACCACTACGATGCATGGCGGATAGATGGCGGTGAGGACTGGGATCGAGAACATGATCAGCTTGGTCAGGCCAAGGTTGGAGATCAACAGCGAGAAGCCAGCCAGGATCACCACCAACGCACGGTACGACAACGGCAGCACCTGGCTGAAGTACTCCGCACAGGCACAGGTCAGGCCCACTGCGGTCACCAGGCACGCCAAGGCAATCAGCACCGCAAGGAAGCCGCTGCCCAGGGAGCCGAAGGTATGCTGCACGTAGGCATGCAGGACAGCGGCACCGTTAGTGGCTCCGGCGGCGATATCGTGACTACCGGCACCCAGGCGGAACAGGCTGATGTATACCAATGCCAAGCCGACACCGGCGATCAGGCCGGCGATAATGGCGTAGCGGGTGATCAGCTTGGGCGATTCGACACCACGCGAACGAATGGCGTTGACAATGACGATACCGAACACCAGCGCACCGAGTGTGTCCATGGTCAGGTAGCCATCGGAGAAGCCCTTGGAGAATGCCGAGGCGGCGTAGGCCGGCTGCGCCTCACCGATGGTCCCAGCCGGCAGGGCGAAGGCTGCAATACCCAGCACCGCCAAGGCGATGATCTTGAGTGGCGCGAGAAAGCGGCCGACCGTGTCCAGCAACTTGCCTGGATACATCGACACCGCCAAGACCACGGCGAAATAAACCAGGCTGTAGATGAACAGCGCAGTTGGGCTTTCACCCGTCAACGGCGCCACGCCAACTTCGAACGACACCGTTGCCGTACGCGGCGTGGCGAACAGTGGACCGACCGACAGGTAGCAAACGGCCGCTAGCAGGCCACCGAAGAACTTGCCGATCGGGCTGCTCAGGGCGTCCATGCCGCCACCGACTTTGGCCAGGGCGACTACGGTGATGACCGGTAAGCCCACAGCAGTGACCAAAAAGCCCAGAGCCGCCATCCATACGTGTGGGCCGGACTGCAGGCCTACGATAGGCGGAAAAATGATGTTGCCAGCGCCTACGAAAAGCGCAAACGTCATAAAGCCAAGCGCCAGGATATCCTGGCCTTTGAGAACTTTCATTTAAGGTAGTACCACACTGCTGAAATCGGGATTCGAGAGGGGATTTCCCATTTGGATGCGGGGAAATGCTGCCCGGCTTGATGAGCCAGACCCGTTTAGCGTGTCGTTCCCTTTTGGGGTACGGGCACAGAGTGAGCGCGTAGATTAACCGTTTTACCCAACAAACGCACTGATCCAGTGCTGCTTGTCCGATGTGCGTAAGTGTTTGTCGTCTGGTTATCTGACTGCGGCGATAATTTATTGCCGATTCGAGCAAATGTCTGGTGGAAAAACCTGACAGCACCTATCGAATTTTCCACAAGCTGAAATCCGCCTGCCATCAACGACAAAGGCCACCCGAAGGTGGCCTTTGTGCGCGTGGGGGGTATAGCAGGTATTACTTCTTGGCTTCCCAGCCGGTCAGCTCGGCCAGTGCCTTGCCGATGTCAGCCAGGGAACGCACGGTCTTCACACCAGCGTCCTGCAGCGCGGCGAACTTCTCGTCCGCAGTGCCCTTGCCGCCGGAGATGATGGCGCCAGCGTGGCCCATGCGCTTGCCCGCAGGTGCAGTTACACCGGCGATGTAGGAAACGACTGGTTTGGTCACATTGGCCTTGATGTAGGCCGCCGCTTCTTCTTCAGCCGAGCCGCCGATCTCACCGATCATGACGATCGCTTCGGTCTTCGGATCTTCCTGGAACAGCTTGAGGATATCGATGAAGTTCGAGCCTGGGATCGGGTCACCGCCGATACCTACGCAGGTCGACTGGCCGAAGCCGGCGTCGGTGGTCTGCTTGACCGCTTCATAGGTCAGGGTGCCGGAACGCGAAACGATACCGACCTTGCCTGGCAAGTGGATGTGACCTGGCATGATGCCGATCTTGCACTCGCCTGGCGTGATCACGCCTGGGCAGTTAGGGCCGATCAGGGTCACGCCCAGTTCATCGCACTTGACCTTGGCATCGAGCATGTCCAGGGTCGGGATACCTTCGGTGATGCAGACGATCAGCTTGATGCCGCCGAAAGCAGCTTCCAGGATCGAGTCCTTGCAGAACGGAGCTGGAACGTAGATGACCGAAGCGTCAGCGCCGGTGGCTTCCACGGCTTCCTTGACGGTGTTGAACACCGGCAGGCCCAGGTGGGTGGTACCACCCTTGCCTGGGGTAACGCCGCCGACCATCTTGGTGCCGTAGGCAATGGCTTGTTCGGAGTGGAAAGTACCCTGCGAGCCGGTGAAGCCCTGGCAGATGACTTTGGTGTCTTTATTGATCAGGACGCTCATTACTTGCCCTCCGCAGCTTTGACAACTTGTTGAGCAGCGTCGGTCAGGCTGGTTGCCGCAATGATGTTCAAACCGCTTTCTGCCAGTACTTTAGCGCCCAGTTCGGCGTTGTTGCCTTCGAGGCGAACCACAACCGGAACCTTGACGCCAACTTCTTTCACTGCACCGATGATGCCTTCGGCAATCATGTCGCAACGAACGATGCCGCCGAAGATGTTGACCAGAACGGCCGCGACATTGCTGTCGGACAGAATGATCTTGAACGCTTCGGTAACGCGCTCTTTGGTTGCACCACCGCCCACGTCGAGGAAGTTGGCTGGCTTGCCGCCGTGCAGGTTGACGATATCCATGGTACCCATGGCCAGGCCGGCACCGTTGACCATGCAGCCGATGTTACCTTCAAGGGCAACGTAGTTCAGTTCGAACTTGGCAGCGTGAGCTTCACGGGCGTCGTCCTGAGACGGGTCGTGGAAAGTCTTCAGCTTAGGCTGACGGTACATGGCGTTGGCGTCGATGTTGATCTTGGCATCGAGGCAGTGCAGATCGCCATCGGCCTTGATCACCAGCGGGTTCACTTCCAGCAGGGCCAGATCGTGGTCCTTGAACAGCTTGGCCAGGCCTACGAAGATCTTGGCGAACTGTTGTACTTGCTTGCCTTCCAGACCCAGCTGGAATGCCAGCTCACGACCCTGGAACGGCTGAGCGCCAACCAGTGGGTCGATGGTGGCCTTGAGGATCTTCTCAGGCGTTTCGTGCGCGACTTTCTCGATGTCCACGCCACCTTCGGTGGAGGCCATGAACACGATACGGCGGCTCGAACGGTCCACTACAGCGCCCAGGTACAGCTCTTTGGCGATGTCGGTGCAGGATTCGACCAGAATCTTGGAGACGGGTTGACCGTTGGCATCGGTCTGGTAAGTAACCAGATTCTTGCCCAACCACTGTGCAGCGAACGCCTTGGCGTCTTCCTTGCTGCGAACCAGCTTTACGCCGCCCGCTTTACCGCGACCACCGGCGTGGACCTGGGCTTTGACGACCCACTCCGAACCACCGATCTTGTCGCAGGCTTCTGCTGCTTCTTCAGGGGTGTCGACCGCGAAACCCTTGGAAACTGGCAGGCCGTACTCAGCGAACAGCTGCTTACCCTGATACTCGTGAAGATTCATGCTTTTTACCGTCTTCGTTAGGTACTGCGCTTCGGCGCTGCGCCATCACTGGCGCCGCACCACCTGTGACCATTGACCCCGGGTTTTCCCGTGTAGCCTGGTCCGGCGGACATTCCGCGGTGAGTCATGCACGCAAGACTCACGACGGGCAGACCGCCGTGGTTTCTTATGATTAACGCTTCTTACGGTTGGCTACGTGAATGGCGCCGCCATTCACTGCCAGCGCTGCTTCATGCAGCGCTTCGGACAGGGTTGGATGGCTGAAGACCATCATGCCCAGATCCTCGGCACTGGTGCCGAATTCCATTGCGATTGCGCCCTGCTGTACCAGTTCGGCAGCCGATGGGCCGATCACGTGAACGCCCAGAACGCGGTCGGTCTTGGCGTCGGCGATGACCTTGACGAAACCACCCGTGTCGTTGGCTGCCATGGCACGGCCACTGGCCGCGAACGGGAAGGTGCCTACGTTAACCTCAACACCCTCGGCCTTCAAGGCTTGTTCGGTCTTGCCGACCCAAGCGATTTCCGGGTGGGTGTAGATCACCGATGGGATCAGGTCGTAGTTCATCTGAGCCTTGTGGCCCTTGATGCGCTCGACGACCATGATGCCCTCTTCCGAGGCCTTGTGCGCCAGCATCAGGCCACGCACCACGTCGCCGATGGCGTAGACGCCCGGCACGCTGGTGGCGCAGTAGTCATCGACGTAGATATAGCCGCGCTCGTCGATGTTCACACCGCTGTCAGCAGCCAGCAGATCGGTGGTTACCGGACGGCGGCCGACCGCAACGATCAGCTTGTCGAAGGTAATCTTCTGCTCGCCTTCGGCGTTGGTGTAGGTGACTTCGACTTCGTTGCCGTTGACTTTCGAACCGGTGACGCGAGCACCCAGCTTGATGTCCAGGCCTTGCTTGGTCAGGGTCTTCTGGGCCTCTTTGGACACGGCGGTGTCGGCAGCCATCAGGAAGGTATCCAGAGCCTCAAGAACAGTGACTTCAGCACCCAGGCGAGCCCACACAGAGCCCAGTTCCAGGCCGATCACGCCAGCACCGATCACGCCCAGGCGCTTGGGTACCGATTGGAATTCCAGTGCGCCGGTGGAGTCGACGATGACGTTCTGGTCGACAGGCGCTGGTGGGATGTCGATCGGGCGGGAACCCGAAGCGAGGATCACGTTTTCGGCTTCGATGACTTCGGTAGTGCCGTCAGCTTTGGTCACTTCGACTTTCTTGCCAGCCAGCAGCTTGCCGTGGCCCTGGATCGAAGTCACGCCGTTGGCCTTGAACAGCGTGGCAACGCCGCTGGTCAGGTTCTTGACGATGCCAGCCTTGCGGCCAACCATGGTGCCAACATCCATCTGCACGTCACCGGTGGAAATACCGTGAACGTTGAAGCTCTCCTTGGCTTCCTTGTACTTCCAGGAGCTGTCCAGCAGCGCCTTGGATGGAATGCAACCTACGTTCAAGCAGGTGCCACCCAGGGCCAGCTTACCCTCGGCGTCGGTGTACTTCTCGATACAGGCAGTCTTCAGACCAAGTTGTGCGGCCTTGATGGCAGCCACATAGCCGCCAGGACCTGCACCGATTACCACTACGTCAAATTTCTGGGTCATAAAAGATTCCTTATCAGCAACTAGCTACAAGCCAAAAGCTGCAAGCCTACACGCTTCTGCTCGAAGCTTGCAGCTTGCAACTTTTGGCTGTTCGATTAGATGTCCAGCAGCAGGCGAGACGGATCTTCCAGCAGGTTCTTGATGGTGACCAGGAAGGTTACCGCTTCCTTGCCGTCGATCAGACGGTGATCGTAGGACAGCGCCAGGTACATCATCGGGCGGATGACCACCTGGCCGTTGATGGCCATCGGACGCTGGATGATGTTGTGCATGCCCAAGATGGCAGCTTGTGGCGGGTTGACGATCGGGGTCGACATCATCGAACCGAAGGTACCACCGTTGGTGATGGTGAAGGTGCCGCCGGTCATTTCCTCGATTGCCAGCTTGCCGTCACGGGCCTTCTTGCCGAAGGTGGCGATACCGTTCTCGATTTCAGCCAGGCTCATCGACTCGGCGTTGCGCAGTACCGGCACCACCAGGCCGCGGTCGCTGGATACGGCAACGCCGACATCGGCATAACCGTGGTAGACGATGTCGTTGCCGTCGATCGAGGCGTTGACAGCCGGGAAGCGCTTGAGCGCTTCGGTAGCAGCCTTGACGAAGAACGACATGAAGCCCAGGCGCACGCCGTTGTGGGTCTTCTCGAACAGATCCTTGTACTTCGAACGCAGCGCCATGACTTCGGTCATGTCGACTTCGTTGAAAGTGGTCAGCATCGCCATGCTCGACTGGGCTTCGACCAGGCGTTCGGCGATCTTGGCGCGCAGGCGGGTCATCGGCACGCGCTTCTCGGTGCGATCGCCAGCGGCAACCACCACCGGGGCAGCGGCCGCTGCAGCAGGCTTGGCAGCCGGAGCAGGTGCCGATTTCTTGTTGGCCACGGCAGCGACGACGTCTTCCTTTGTGATGCGGCCGCCTTTACCCGTGCCGGCAACGGCAGCCAGGTCGATACCGTTCTCTTCGGCCAGCTTGCGGGCGGCAGGTGCTGCGATCGGGTCGTCTTCGCCAGCATCGGCGGCGGCGGCGGCGGCCGGAGCAGCGGCAGCAGGGGCAGCAGCAGGGGCGGCGGCGGCAGCACCGCCTTCAACGATCGAGCCCAGCACTTCATCGGACAGGACGGTGTCGCCCTCGCCTTTGACGATGGCGCCCAGCACACCGTCGGCGGTGGCCAGTACTTCCAGGACGACTTTGTCGGTTTCGATGTCGACGATCAGTTCGTCACGCTTGACGGCATCGCCAGGCTGTTTGTGCCAGGTGGCAACGGTGCCATCGGCAACCGATTCCGGGAAGGTTGGGGCTTTGATCTCGATAGCCATTATCTGTGTTTCCTTAAATTCGGTTTCAGGTGCGCGAAGGCATTAAACAGTGAAGGCGTCTTGCAGCAGTTTCTCTTGCTGCTCGGCGTGCTTCGATGCGTAACCACAGGCAGGCGCGGCGGAAGCGTCGCGACCGGCGTATTCCAGGACCAGAGCCTTGTTGTGACGGCCCAGGATACGGCGCATGTGGTGCTGACTGCTGTACCAGGCACCCTGGTTCATCGGTTCTTCCTGACACCAAACCGCATGCTTGAGGTTGGTGTAAGGCGAGAGGATCTCGACCAGGTCGTCCTCTGGGAACGGATACAGCTGCTCGATACGCACGATGGCGATGTCTTCACGGCCTTCGGCACGGCGTTTTTCCAGCAGGTCGTAGTAAACCTTGCCGCCGCACAGCACCAGGCGCTCGACCTTGGCCGGATCGAGGGTGTCGATTTCCGGGATCACGGTCTGGAACGAGCCTTCGGCCAGGTCTTCCAAGGTCGAAATGGCCAGCTTGTGGCGCAGCAGCGACTTCGGCGTCAGTACGATCAGCGGCTTACGCAGCGGACGGATGACCTGACGACGCAGCAGGTGGTAGATCTGTGCAGGCGTGGTCGGCACGCAAACCTGGATGTTGTGCTCGGCGCACAGTTGCAGGTAGCGCTCCAGGCGCGCGGAGGAGTGCTCAGGCCCCTGCCCTTCATAGCCGTGTGGCAGCAGCATGGTCAGACCGCACAGGCGGCCCCATTTGTGCTCACCGCTGGTGATGAACTGGTCGATCACCACTTGCGCACCGTTGGCGAAGTCGCCGAACTGGGCTTCCCAGATCACCAGCGCGTTCGGCGTGGTGGTGGAATAGCCGTATTCGAAGGCCAGTACCGCCTCTTCCGACAGGAAGGAATCGTACAGCTCGAACCGCGGCTGGCCTGGGAACAGGTTTTTCAGCGGAACGTAAGTGCTGGCGTCCTTCTGGTTGTGCAGCACCGCGTGACGGTGCGAGAAGGTGCCACGGCCGATGTCCTGGCCGGTCATGCGGATCGGGTGACCTTCGAACTGCAGGGTGGCGTAGGCCATGGTCTCCGCGTAACCCCAGTTGATCGGCAAGCCACCGGCCTGCATCTTCTGGCGGTCTTCGTAGATCTTGGCAACCTGACGCTGGACGACGAAGCCTTCAGGCAGTTCCAGCAGCTTGGCCGACAGGTCCTGCAGGGTCTTGAGGTCGAAGCGGGTGTCGTGACGGGCAGTCCAGGCATGGCCCAGGTAAGGGCGCCAATCGACGAACAGCTCACGGTTCGGTTCTTTGACCAGGCTCTTGACCACGTGCAGCCCGTTGTCCAGGGCGTTGCGGTATTCGTCGATCTTGGCCTGGGCGCGCTCGGCATCGATGCGACCGGCCTGGATCAGCGACTCGGCATACAGCTCGCGCGTGGTGCGCTGCTTGCTGATCTGCTGGTACATCAGCGGCTGAGTGCCGTTCGGCTCGTCTGCCTCGTTGTGGCCGCGGCGACGGTAGCAGACCAGGTCGATGACCACGTCACGCTTGAACTGCATGCGGTAGTCGACGGCCAGCTGAGTCACGAACAATACGGCTTCCGGGTCGTCGCCGTTGACGTGCAGGATCGGCGCCTGAATCATCTTGGCAACGTCGGTGGCGTACTCGGTGGAGCGCGCGTCCAGCGGATTGCTGATGGTGAAACCAACCTGGTTGTTGATCACGATGTGCACGGTGCCGCCGGTCTTGAAACCGCGGGTCTGCGACATCTGGAAGGTTTCCATGACCACGCCCTGGCCGGCGAATGCTGCATCGCCGTGGATCGAGATCGGCAGTACCTTGTCACCCAGGGTATCGTTGCGGCGGTCCTGACGGGCACGCACCGACCCTTCCACCACTGGCGAGACGATTTCCAGGTGGGACGGGTTGAACGCCATGGCCAGGTGGACTTCGCCGCCCGGCGTCATCACGTTGGAGGAGAAGCCCTGGTGATACTTCACGTCACCGGAGCCCAGCTCGTTCATCTTCTTGCCTTCGAACTCGTCGAACAGCTCGCGCGGGTTCTTGCCGAAGGTGTTGACCAGCACGTTCAGACGGCCGCGGTGGGCCATGCCGATCACCACTTCCTTGGTGCCGTAGGAGCCGGAGCGCTGGATCATTTCGTCCAGCATCGGAATCAGGCTTTCGCCGCCCTCCAGGCCAAAGCGCTTGGTACCAGGGTACTTGGTGCCCAGGTACTTCTCCAGGCCCTCACCGGCAGTCACGCGCTCGAGCAGGTGGGCCTGCACGTCGGCGGAAAACTCCGGACGACCGCGCACGCTTTCCAGGCGCTGCTGGAACCAGCTGCGCTGCTCGGAATCGACAATGTGGGTGAACTCGGCGCCAATGGTGCGACAATATGTCTTCTGGAGGGCCTCGAAGATCTCGCGTAGGCTCGCCTCCTCTTTGCCGATGAACAGGTCGCCGGCACGGAAGGTCGTATCAAGATCGGCATTGGTCAAGCCGTAATGATTGATCGACAGGTCTACTGGCGCAGGTCGCTGCCACAAGCCCAACGGGTCGAGCTTGGCAGCCTGATGGCCGCGCATACGATAGGCCTGGATCAGTCGCAGAACTTCAACCTGCTTCTTCTCGTGTTCTGTGCTCACGCTCCCGGCAGAAACCGGCTGAGCGCGGCGCTGGTTCTTTGCCAGCAGTACGAAATGGTCGCGGATCGTCGAGTGCGATACATCGGTAGCGGTGCTGCCGTCGGCGGGCAACTTCTGGAAGTAAGTGCGCCACTCTTCTGGCACAGCGTTAGGGTCGTGCAGGTAGAGTTCGTAGAGCTCTTCCACATATGCAGCGTTACCACCTGAAAGGTGGGCGCTTTCCCACATGCGCTGCATCACGCTTTCTTGCATGCTTGGTCACCCTCGGTTAGGGGACTGATCGGCAAAAAACCACAGCAAACCTGGAAAAGTCCGAAAGAAGCGACTGAACCACGCCACTTGGATCCTGCTGATTTTCCGGGTACCAGCCCGGAAAGCCCCTGCTGGTCTCATATCTTCATAGGTATCGAGCGCGAGCTTCGTGAGCCCTTGCTCAGGTTTTACCTCAGTGCGGGCTCACCACCCGCACCTCGGCATACTGCAGTTACAACGCTTTGAATCAGGTGCCGCTTTGCAGCAGCATGTTACGTACGTGGCCGATTGCCTTGGTTGGGTTCAGACCCTTCGGGCAAACGTTGACGCAGTTCATGATCCCGCGGCAGCGGAATACGCTGAACGGGTCATCCAGGGACGCCAGGCGCTCCTGGGTCTTGGTATCACGGCTGTCGGCCAGGAAGCGATAAGCCTGCAGCAGCGCGGCCGGGCCCAGGAACTTGTCCGGGTTCCACCAGAACGACGGGCAGGAGGTCGAGCAGCAAGCGCACAGAATGCACTCGTACAGACCGTCCAGTTTTTCGCGATCTTCCGGCGACTGCAGACGCTCGATAGCCGGGGCTGGAGTGTCGTTTTGCAGGAACGGTTTCACCTTCTCGTACTGCTTGTAGAAGATGCTCATGTCGACCACCAGGTCACGAATGACCGGCAGGCCTGGCAGCGGACGCAGAACCAGCTTGTTGCCCTTGACCACACCCGACAGAGGCGTGATGCAAGCCAGGCCGTTCTTGCCGTTCATGTTCATGCCATCGGAACCGCAAACGCCCTCACGGCAGGAGCGACGGTACGAGAAACCCTCGTCCTTCTCCTTGATCAGCGCCAGCACGTCCAGCACCATCAGGTCCTTGCCGCCGGTGTCGACGTCGAACGACTCCATCTTGGGCGCCGAGTCGGTATCCGGGTTGTAACGATAAACTTCGACTTTCAACATAGCAGCCACCTCAGTAAGTCCGGACTTTTGGTTCGAAGGCTGGAACAGTCTTCGGCGCAAAGTTGACGCCACGCTTGGCTACGCGCTTCTCACCCGGGTAGTAGAGGGTGTGGCACAGCCAGTTCTCGTCATCACGGTCTTCGAAGTCTTCACGGGCGTGCGCGCCGCGGGACTCTTTACGGGCTTCGGCCGCAATGGCGGTAGCTTCGGCGACTTCCAGCAGGTTCTGCAACTCCAGCGCTTCGATACGCGCGGTGTTGAAGGCCTGGGACTTGTCGTTGATCTTGACGTTGGCGATGCGCTCGCGCAGGCCGGCCAACTGCTCGATACCCTTGAGCATGTATTCGCCGGTACGGAACACACCGAAGTAGTTCTGCATGCAGCTTTGCAGCTCGCGCTTGAGGCTGGCAACGTCTTCGCCAGTGTTGCGCTCGTTGAGCTTGTTCAGGCGACTCAGGGCGACATCGATGTCGGTGTCGCTGGCGTCCAGGTGCTCGATACCGTCGCTCAGCGCCTTCTCCAGGTGCAGGCCGGCAGCACGGCCGAACACCACCAGGTCGAGCAGCGAGTTGCCGCCCAGGCGGTTGGCACCGTGAACCGATACACAAGCAACTTCACCTACGGCGAACAGGCCAGGAATGATGTGATCCTTGCCTTCTTCGTCCATGGTGATGGCCTGGCCATGAATGTTGGTGGCAACGCCGCCCATCATGTAGTGGCAGGTCGGAACGACCGGCACCGGCGCGACCACAGGGTCGACGTGGGCGAAGGTCTTGGACAGTTCGCAGATACCTGGCAGACGGCTGTGCAGCACTTCTTCGCCCAGGTGATCCAGCTTCAGCAGTACGTGGTCCTTGTTCGGGCCCACGCCGTTGCCGGCGATGATTTCCTTGACCATGGAGCGGGCGACCACGTCGCGGCCAGCCAGGTCTTTGGCGTTCGGCGCGTAACGCTCCATGAAGCGCTCGCCATGGGCGTTGATCAGGTAACCACCCTCACCGCGGCAACCCTCGGTGACCAATACACCGGCGCCGGCAATGCCGGTCGGGTGGAACTGCCACATTTCGATGTCCTGCACCGGCACACCGGCACGCAGGGCCATACCGATACCGTCACCGGTGTTGATCAGGGCGTTGGTGGTGGAGGCGTAGATGCGACCGGCACCGCCAGTCGCCAGAACGGTGGCCTTGGACTTGATGTACATGGTTTCGCCGGTTTCGATGCAGATCGCAATCACACCGACGAACGCGCCTTCCTTGTTCTTCACCAGATCAACGGCGTAGTACTCGTTGAGGAAGGTGGTGCCTGCTTTCAGGTTGCCCTGATACAGGGTGTGCAGCAGCGCGTGGCCGGTACGGTCGGACGCAGCGCAAGTACGGGCGGCCTGGCCACCTTTACCGAAGTCCTTGGACTGACCACCGAACGGACGCTGGTAGATACGGCCAGTTTCGGTACGCGAGAACGGCAGACCCATGTGGTCCAGCTCGAAGACCGCAGCAGGGCCTTCCTGACACATGTATTCGATAGCGTCCTGGTCACCGATGTAGTCGGAACCCTTGACGGTATCGTACATGTGCCAGCGCCAGTCGTCGTTCGGGTCGGCCGAGGCGATGGCGCAGGTGATGCCGCCCTGAGCGGATACAGTGTGCGAACGGGTCGGGAAGACCTTGGTGACTACGGCAGTCTTGTGACCGCCCTGAGCCAGCTGCAGCGCTGCGCGCATGCCGGCACCGCCGCCACCGATGATGATGGCGTCGAAAGAAATGGTTGGAATGCTAGCCATGGATCAGATACCCCAAAGAATCTGCACACCCCAGACGAAGTAAGCGAACATCGCAACGCCGCATACCGCCTGGAACAGGAAACGAATCGCAGTTGCCGACTTGCCGAACGACATAGGCGTCAGGTAGTCAGTGGCGATGGTCCACATGCCGACCCAGGCGTGAGCGCCCAGGGCAACGAGGGCCAGCAGACTGAAGATCCGCATCGCGTTATTGGAGAACAGAGCGTGCCATTGGGTGTAGTCGATGCCTGGGTGGGCGACCACGTAGCCGATCAGGAAGAGGAAGTAAGCCGCGAGAACGACCGCAGAAACGCGCTGCGCCATCCAGTCATAGAGGCCCGAACGCGACAGGTTCGTGACATTGGTTACCATACCCAAACTCCCACCAGAACGATCAGCACCACGGAGATGACGATCACGATTTTCGAGCCCAGCTTGCCGCCTTCCAGCGTCTCACCGATACCCATGTCCATGATCAGGTGACGTACACCTGCCACGAGGTGATAAAGCAGGGCAGACAGCAGGCCCCAGGTCACGAACTTGGCCAGCGGGCTGGTCAGACACGCCTTCACCTCGCCGAAACCTTCCTCGGAACCCAGCGACTTGCCCAATGCATAAAGCATGATGGCAAGGCCGAGGAACAGGATGACGCCGGAGATACGGTGAAGAATGGACGTGTACGCAGTGACGGGAAGCTTGATGGTCCTTAGGTCTAGGTTTACAGGTCGTTGGCTTTTCACGGCTTTTTTCACACTGAAGAGCCCCTAGCGAATCAGGGCAAAGTTGTTGGTAAGTGTACTGGTCAGGTACCCACCACCCAGGGAACGGCGACCCCCCTTGGTTCAGGCTTGCAAGCCCAGGGAGTCGGGTGCCGAGTATAGACAGTTAGGCTGCTTATGACAACGTGACGGGGTAGCCCAAATAGCGGATTGCCTTTAGCGAGCAAAAGGCGTAAATGGGCGAGAAATTCTTGAAAAATCAGGCGTTGAGGGCCGTTTCAACCAGCCTTTAGGCAAATTGACATTCGAATTTACTTCTCTATAGTGGTGCGGGCCCTGCGTGGGGGGCTGTCTGATGATTTCAAGCATTAATAGGAGGCCACATGGCTGACAAAAAAGCGCAGTTGGTCATCGAGGGCGCTGCCCCCGTCGAGCTGCCCATTTTAACCGGCACCGTTGGTCCTGATGTAATCGACGTCCGCGGGTTGGGGGCCACTGGTCACTTCACCTTCGACCCAGGTTTCATGGCGACCGCCTCGTGCGAGTCGAAGATCACCTACATCGACGGCGACAAAGGCGTGCTGCTGCACCGCGGCTACCCGATCGAACAGCTCGCCGAGAAATCCGACTACCTGGAAACCTGCTACCTGCTGCTCAATGGCGAACTGCCAAATGCCGAGCAGAAGGCCCAGTTCGTCAGCACCGTGAAAAACCACACCATGGTTCACGAGCAGCTGAAATCGTTCTTCAACGGTTTCCGCCGCGATGCTCACCCGATGGCGGTAATGTGCGGCGTGGTCGGCGCCCTGTCGGCGTTCTATCACGACTCCCTGGACATCAATAACCCGCAACACCGCGAAATTTCTGCGGTGCGCCTGGTCGCCAAGATGCCGACCCTGGCTGCGATGGTTTACAAGTACTCCATGGGCCAGCCGATGATGTATCCGCGCAACGACCTGTCGTACGCGGAAAACTTCCTGCACATGATGTTCAACACCCCGTGCGAGATCAAACCGATCAGCCCAGTGTTGGCCAAGGCCATGGACCGCATCTTCATCCTCCATGCCGACCACGAGCAGAACGCCTCCACCTCCACCGTACGCCTGGCTGGCTCCTCGGGTGCCAACCCGTTCGCCTGTATCGCCGCTGGCATCGCCGCTCTGTGGGGCCCGGCCCACGGTGGTGCGAACGAAGCGGTACTGACCATGCTCGATGAAATTGGTGATGTCTCGAACATCGACACCTACATCGCCAAGGCCAAGGACAAGAACGACCCGTTCAAGCTCATGGGCTTCGGTCACCGCGTGTACAAAAACCGCGACCCACGCGCCACCGTGATGAAGCAGACCTGCGACGAAGTGCTGGGCGAGCTGGGCATCAAGAACGATCCGCAGCTTGAGCTGGCCATGCGCCTGGAAGAGATCGCCCTGACCGATCCTTACTTCATCGAGCGCTCGCTGTACCCGAACGTCGACTTCTATTCGGGCATCATCCTCAAAGCGATCGGCATTCCAACCAGCATGTTCACCGTGATCTTCGCCCTGGCACGCACCGTCGGCTGGATCTCGCACTGGAAAGAAATGCTCTCCAGCCCGTACAAGATCGGCCGCCCTCGCCAGCTGTACACCGGCGAACTGCAACGCGACATCGTCGAGCTGCAAGACCGCAAGTAAGCCTGCTGGCCGAACGCAAAAAGGCTGCCACTGTTGGCAGCCTTTTTTATTGTCTTTTTGCTGCGCCCGGCCATCGCGAGTGGGCCGCCCCACCACAGACCTCGGCATTCGCATCGATCCGTGCGGGAGCGGGCTCACCCGCGAAGCGGCTCAGACAGGCTGCACAAAACCTCAGTTCTTCTCAGCCCGCTCACGCAGCCCTTTCAGCGTATTGAACGGCGCATCGACAACAAACTTGTTGGCTACCATCGCAGGCACGCTGCCGCCTGGCTCGGTATGCACCTGATAGATTACCTCGGTGCTGTCACCCTTGGGCACCAACTTCCAGAAACCCTCGACTTTCGCAACCCGCACAAAACCTTTTTCTTCCGGGATGTAAGTTGGCTCTTCGACCAACTCGCGGGTGATGCTGCCGTCAGCCCCTTTTTTGGTGGTCACTCGCAGTACCGAATCCCGCGGCGTCACAGGCCATGGCGTATTGAATTGGGTGTAGGTCCAAACCTCGCCGCCCTCCTGTTTCAGGAGCTTTTGCAACTTGCACTCGTGAATCCACTTGCAGGCACCGACCACATCCTCCTGCAACGCCTGGACCTTGGCCAGTGGCGCCTTGATCAGCGTCACCCCTTGATAAGCCTTGTACTTGGAGCCCGGCACCTCACTGAGTGAAACCTTGATGCCCTCCTCGTTCTTGGCCACCTGCCAGTTTTCAGCCCAGGCCGCCGGAGCCAGCAAGACACTCATGCCACACAGCAGTGCAATACGCTTGAACGATCTCATCATGTTTATCCTTGTTGTCGAAGACCCAGCCTCTCACGTCGCCGTTATCTGTTCCCACCAGCCAAGAATCCTGATCGCCTCATCGCGATCGTTGCCACACACCTCGATATCGGCCTTGAACCCTCCACACACCGCCGGCCGCTCGGGCTTGCCGAACAGGTCGCAGAGATTTTCCAAGGTCAGGTGCAGGCAGCGCTCACCGGCAGGCTTGCCATGGGGCATGCGCGGCATCGCTGAAGAAATGGATGGAGCGATGCAGCAGGCACCGCAGCCCTCGCGACAATTCATGGCTAAATCAGGACTCCCTGGAACAGAACGGGACGAACGCCCCTGGATAGTAACGGCTCAAACATGCGTTTGAAATTGCCAGGCCGATGAAATCTGCAGTGACTCGGCAGTCAGTTGCGGCCGCTCAATTACGAAACTCGAAATCCAGTGCCGCCCCTTCGACATCGCGGCGGCTTTCGTTACGCAACTGCAAC
Organism: Pseudomonas sp. KCJK9000; assembly: GCF_046230725.1. NCBI lineage: Bacteria > Pseudomonadati > Pseudomonadota > Gammaproteobacteria > Pseudomonadales > Pseudomonadaceae > Pseudomonas > Pseudomonas sp. KCJK9000. The sequence continues at coordinate 58,986 of NZ_JBJJLN010000010.1, forward strand.
TGCATTTCGTTGCTGATCAGCCGACCGTTGAGCTGGAACGGGCTATCGTCTTCGGGCTTGTCCGCGAACATGGCCGGCAGCAGAGGTTTACGGCGCGTCGTGGAAACACCCACTTGCGGCTCGAGTTTGTCGACCATCTCGGCTGGTAGGCTCAGGTCCAACTTGGGCTTTGGTAGAGGCTGAGCTACCGCCTTATTAACCGGCTTGGCCCGGGCTTTGGCCTTACGAGGCGCTGACTTGGCTTTGGCCACTGGCTTGGCTGGCGTCTTGGCTTGCGCGCTTTGTGCCTGGACGGCAGGCTGCGCCGCGTGAGCTGCGGAGCCTGGCAGCCAGAACGGAACAAGACAGATGACCAGCACAGCACTTGGCAACAAATTCATGGACTTCGGCAGGCAGGCGAGAATGGAAAGTGTCTATGCTCTCCGTTCCGCCCTTCGCTGGCAAGCCTTACAAAAGTAAGGCCTGTGATTCTCTGCACAATTGCTGGGCCAACAAACCGAGCGTCATAACCGCCCTCTCGGCTTCCTTGTTCCAGGGAATGCCGCAGTTGAGCCGTATGCAGTGGTTGAATTGCTCGGTGTTACTGAAGATCAGACCGGGCGCGATACTGATACCCTGCTCCAGCGCACGCACATGCAATTCTTGCGTATTCACTCGCCCTGGCAGGCTGACCCAGAGGATGAAGCCCCCAGTGGGCCTGGTCATCTGCGTACCCTCGGGAAAATGCTGCTGGACCGCCAACTGGTACGCACTGAGGTTCTTGCGATACTCCTGACGGATGTAGCGCAAGTGCCGGTCATAACCCCCATTCTCCAAGTACGCCGCCACCCCCATCTGCGTCACGCTACACGCTGAGTGAGTGGTGAATGTCTGAAGGCGCTGAATTTCATCCTGATAACGCCCCGCCACCATCCAGCCGACCCGCACACCTGGCGAAAGGGTCTTGGAAAAGCTCGAGCAATAAATGACTCGATCCAGCCGGTCGAAGGCCTTGAGCGCCTTGGTCTTGCCCTGCTCGAACATCAATTCGCCGTAGATATCGTCCTCGACGATCTGGATATCGAAGTCCGATGCCAGGCGCAGCAGCTGTTTCTGGCGCTCCTCCGGCACGGTGCCGCCGAGCGGGTTGCTCAGGCGCGCCGTCAGTACCAGCGCCTTGATGGACCACTGATTGGCAGCCAACTGCAGGGCTTCGAGACTGATGCCGGTAGAGGGGTCGCTGGGAATTTCGATAACCTTCAACCCCAGCAGGTCAGCCAACTGCAACAGCCCATAGTAGGTGGGCGACTCAGCGGCGATCAGATCACCAGGGCGGGTCAGCACGCGCAACGACATCTGCAAGGCATCGACACAACCGTGGGTGACGATGACCTCCCGCGGGTCGACCAGTACACCTGCATCGCGCATGCGGATCGCAATCTGCCGGCGCAGGGGTTCGAAGCCTGGGCTGAACATGTAGCTGAAGGCTCGCGGACTGTGGAAGCGGGTGACCTTGGCGATCTGCTGGTGCAGAGCGCGCACCGGCAGATAGTCGACATGAGGTACTGCAGCGCCGAACGGAAACACCCCGTCGCGGCGCGCTTCTGTCAGAACCTGTTGAATAATGCTGGCGCGGGTGACCAGCCCGGGGCGTTCGACGCGGGCTATATCGGGTGTCTGTGCGGTCAGCGCAGGCGTTTGGTGCACGTAATAGCCCGACTGTGGCCGGGCGCGAATCAGCCCCTGATCCTCGAGATTGGCGTAAGCCTGCAACACCGTGGCATGGCTGACGTTGAGCTGGGCACTCATCTTGCGCACGGACGGGACACGCTCGCCTGGCTGGTAGACACCGCGACGGATGTCATCGGCCAGTTGCTGGGCGATACGCTGGTACAACAGCAGGTTGGTCATGGGGTTGTCTCGGCTCGCAGACGGGCTCGTTGTTCTTGTACGACAAACTGACGGTAAAGCATACCGTAACAGTTGCAAAGTGTACTGGGACAGATGGCTGGTTCGTCAACGCTACAGTTGTGTGACAGCCATCATCCGAACTGCCCAGTCAGGACCTTGACCAGGAGGCCCCAAGCCACCTGGTCAGCCCACTCAGCGCGCGGGCGCCAGGCGGCCCTTGTCGTCAGAGAAAACGATTTCGACCCGGCGATTCTGCGCCCTGCCCCGCTCCGAGGCGTTGGCTTCGATCGGGTATTGGTCGCCGTAACCTTCGACCTGCAGGCGCCTCTCATCGATGCCCAGATCCACCAGCATGTCGGCCACTGACTGCGCACGATCACGTGACAATTTAAGGTTGTCTTCAGGGGTGCCTGTGCTGTCGGTGTAACCTTCGATCCGCACCACGCGGCGCGGATTGAGTTGAAGGAACTGGACCAGCTTGAGCACGGTGCGGCTGGCCGAATTCCTGAGGTCCGCGCTACCGGTGTCGAACAGCACGTCGCTCAGCGTCATCACCAGGCCACGATCTGCCTGTTCTGATGCCAGCGCGGCAATCTGGCTCTCAACCCACTTGCCCTGCTGCTGAACACTGGCGAGTTTCGCTTCACGCAGCGCAAGCTGCAGACGCTGGCGTTCCAGGTCGAGCTTGGCACGGCGCTCCTGGTTCAGTGCCAGCTTAGCGTGCTCGGTGGCGATCTCGCTGTAGCGCTGGCTCAGGTAGGCGTAATGGCGCACGTCACTGCCCGTGCCGATGTAACTGGACAGGCGCTCGGCACGCGACAGCGACTCACCGGCTCGGATCACGTCACGCGGCGCACTGCGCAACACGTCAGCATCGTCCTTGACCTTCTGGAAAGCCGCAGTGGCTTCATCCAGCGCTGCCGAGCTGCGCTGGCTGGCACAGCCTTGCAAGCCGGCCGCCAGTACCAGGAGTACCAGGGTGGCCTTCTTATGCACAGACATCATGGCTGCACCTCCAGCTGCTTGTGCAGGCGTTTGACCCGCGACTGCAGCAGCTGCAGCTGCTCTTCACTCTTCTGGTTCAGCACCTGCGCCTCGGCCAATCGCGCATCCAACTCAGCCTGTTCGGCACGCATGCGCGCGTCGCGAAAGTCCTGGGTGAGCATATTGGTCTTGGCCCGGGCGAATTTGTCTTCGGCCAGCTTCATCGCTTCCACCTGATCAGTGGCACCGACCGCTTTGGCCTGCTCCAGCGCCTGCTCGGAAATACGCATCTGTTCGTTGGGCGCCGGATCATTGGCGCAGCCAGCCAGGCCGAGCATGGCCACGGCTAGGATCAAGGATTGGGTTCTCACGCACTCTTCCTAATGTTTAGGGGCATCCGCCTGCACTTGCATCTGTGCCTTCCAGCGCTCGACATTACGTTGCAGCACGGCTTCGGACGCACCGGAGATCGGCAATTCTGTCAGCTTTTTTGCCAATTGCCCACGCAACCACGAGTCGTTGCAGGCCGAGTTGTGCGACACAGCCAGATATAAACCCGGGCGGTCCACTGGCAAACCGCGGGCGATCAGGTTGTTGCTCATGCCCAAACTCTGGGTCATGGCCATGCCCGAGTAACGCCCGGCCAAGACATAATCGACCTGGCCCAGTACCAGTTTCTGGAAGGCCTGAGTGAGGTTCTGCGCCGGCACCAGCTTGAGCTGGGCCTTGGCGAAGGCGGTGAAGGCTGGGGTCAGTCGTGCACGCTCCGACAGGCTCCCCTGATAGCTGGCAAGGTCAGCCGGGCCCTCGAACGCCAGCGTCGCGTCGTGGCGGGTCCAGACCAGGTATTCGTTTTGCTGCAGCGGCGGGTGGATATAGTCCAACGCGGTCAGCTGCTCCACTTGCATGGGTGTATCGAGCAGCAGGTCCATGCGCCCACTGCGCACTTCTTCCAGCGCCTGATCGCGCCGCCCTGCATTGAGCACTTCGACCTTGACTCCCAACTCCCCTAAAACCTGACGCAGCAGGTCGACATTGGCCCCCACCAGGTGCTTGGGATCGTCAGGGTCCTGCCAGGAATAGGGTGGCGCATCTGGGCTGCCGGTCGCCACGAGGCGCTCGCACTTGCCCGCCGCCATCACCACTGGCGACAACAGCGCCGCCATGCATGCCAGCACTTTGCTCGCGTTGCGCAACACCATCCCTCACTCCTTGTCCAGCAACAAAAAAAACCCGGCCCTCTGTCGAGGGCCGGGCTTCTTTATAAGTGAAGCAGGCGGATCAGACCAGCTTTTCCAGCTCCGGAACCGCTTCGAACAGGTCGGCGACCAGCCCGTAGTCCGCTACTTGGAAGATCGGCGCCTCTTCATCCTTGTTGATCGCAACGATCACTTTGGAATCTTTCATACCAGCCAGATGCTGGATCGCACCAGAGATACCAACGGCAATGTACAGCTGCGGTGCAACGATCTTGCCGGTCTGGCCGACCTGCATGTCGTTTGGCACGAAGCCTGCGTCGACTGCAGCGCGCGATGCCCCCACAGCAGCGCCGAGCTTGTCGGCCAGGCTGTACAGGTGCTTGAAGTTGTCGCCGTTGCCCATGCCACGGCCGCCGGAAACGACGATCTTGGCAGCGGTCAGCTCTGGGCGGTCGGACTTGGCCAGCTCTTCGCCAACGAAGGCCGAGATACCGGCGTTGTGCGCAGCAGCCACCGCTTCGACGGCAGCTGAGCCACCTTCGGCGGCCACGGCGTCGAAGCCGGTGGTACGCACGGTGATGACCTTGATGGCCGCGCTCGATTGCACGGTGGCAATGGCGTTACCGGCGTAGATCGGGCGCTTGAAGGTGTCGGCGGACTCGACCGAGATGATCTCGGAGATCTGGTCCACGTCCAGCAGCGCGGCAACGCGCGGCAGGATGTTCTTGCCATTGGTGGTGGCCGGAGCCAGCACGTGGCTGTAGCCGCTTGCCAGCTCGACGATCAGCGGCGCAACGTTCTCTGGCAGTACGTGGGCGTAGGCAGCGTTGTCGGCAACCAGCACCTTGGCGACACCAGCGATCTTGGCAGCAGACTCGGCAACGCCGCCGACGTTCTGGCCAGCGACCAGCACGTGCACATCGCCACCGATTTTGGCGGCAGCGGCGACAGTGTTCAGGGTGGCCGGGGCTACGGCACCATTTTCGTATTCAGCGACAACCAGGATAGTCATTTAGATTACCTTCGCTTCGTTCTTCAGCTTCTCGACCAGTTCGGCCACCGATTTGACCTTGATGCCAGCGCTGCGAGCAGCCGGGGCTTCAACTTTCAGGGTCTTGGTGGTGGAGGCCAGGGAAACGCCCAGCGCGTCTGGCGTGACGGTTTCCAGCGGCTTCTTCTTGGCCTTCATGATGTTGGGCAGCGACGCGTAGCGTGGCTCGTTCAGGCGCAGGTCAGTGGTGACGATGGCAGGCAGGTTCAGCGCAACGGTCTGCAAGCCGCCGTCGATTTCACGGGTGACGTTCAACTTGTCGCCAGCCGCTTCAACCTTGGAGGCGAATGTGCCCTGGGCGAAACCAGTGAGCGCGGCGAGCATCTGGCCGGTCTGGTTGTTGTCGCTGTCGATGGCCTGTTTGCCGAGGATGACCAGCTGTGGCTGCTCTTTGTCGACAACGGCTTTGAGCGCCTTGGCCACGGCCAGAGAGTTAAGTTCCTCAGCGGCTTCGACCAAAATGGCACGATCGGCACCCAGGGCCAGGGCGGTACGCAGTTGCTCCTGCGCGGTAGCCGGGCCGACGGAGACGACAACGATTTCGGTCGCCACGCCCTTTTCCTTCAGGCGTACGGCTTCTTCCACGGCGATTTCGCAGAAGGGGTTCATGGACATCTTGACGTTAGCAAGGTCGACGCCGGAGTTGTCCGCTTTGACGCGAACCTTGACGTTGTAGTCGACCACTCGTTTGACAGCTACAAGAACCTTCATGGATTCCTCGTTACTCTCCGGTGAATAGATAGTCGCCTGGGGCAGAGCCCGGCGATGCGCGTGGGTACAAGGGCACCTCTAAAAACGTACCGGGGCAAAGCTCATGGTGACCGAGCAGTCTTGTCGCGACCGTTGCGGCAAATACCCACGGGTCATTTCGTGTCGTGGCGTGTAGACTTCACTACAAGTTGCTTTGCGACCCGAAAACCCTGCTCCACACCTGGTCTTTAGAGGTGTACCTGCGCCCGGCTGCAAGCCTACGGCGAACGTAAAACCGCTCGTATCTTGACCGTAACACCCAATCCGGTCAATACGGCAAATCGGTCACCTTCCAGCCGCGTTCCTGTGATTTTACTGGGCTGCGGCAAATTCAAACAAACGTTTGTATTGGACCCACCAAGTGGTGTAGATATAATGCGCGCCAAGACAAAACGGTGTAGTCCGTCCAATGCGTAGCTACAGTTTCGCGCCCTTGAAGCGCCGCGGCACGCAAGCACCCATAAGACAAAGCAACAGCACGAGCCTTGATGAGTAGGAGAGAACCTGTGGAACGCGAATACATGGAATTCGACGTGGTCATCGTCGGGGCAGGCCCCGCGGGCCTGTCAGCCGCCTGCCGCCTGAAGCAGAAGGCCGCCGAAGCCGGTAGCGAGATCAGCGTCTGCGTGGTGGAAAAAGGCTCCGAAGTCGGTGCTCACATCCTCTCCGGGGCGGTCTTCGAGCCGCGCGCCCTGAACGAGCTATTCCCTGACTGGAAAGCGCTCGGTGCGCCGCTCAATACCGAGGTCAAGCGCGATGACATCTACGTGCTCAAGGATGGCGACAGCGCAACCAAAGTGCCAGATCTGTTCGTGCCAAAGACCATGCACAACCAGGGCAACTACATCATCTCTCTGGGCAATCTGTGCCGCTGGCTGGCCCAGCAGGCCGAAAACCTGGGCGTGGAAGTCTACCCAGGCTTCGCCGCACAGGAAGCCCTGTTCGATGAAAACGGCGTGGTGCGCGGCATCGTCACCGGTGACATGGGCGTGGACCGTGAGGGCAACCCAAAGGACGGCATGTACACCCCCGGCATGGAGCTGCGTGGCAAGTACACCCTGTTCGCCGAAGGCTGCCGTGGCCACATCGGCAAGCAACTGATCAAGCGTTTCAATCTCGATAGCGAGTCCGATGTGCAGCACTATGGCATTGGTCTGAAGGAAATCTGGGAGATCGACCCGGCCAAGCACGAGCAGGGCCTGGTGGTGCACACCGCCGGCTGGCCGCTGGACGTGGTGAGCGCCGACAACACAGGCGGCTCGTTCCTCTACCACCTGGAAAACAACCAGGTGGTTGTCGGCCTGATCGTCGACCTGTCCTACGCCAATCCTTACCTGTCGCCGTTCGACGAATTCCAGCGCCTTAAGCACCACCCGGTAATCAAGCAGTATCTCGAAGGCGGCAAGCGCATCAGCTATGGCGCCCGCGCCATCTGCAAGGGAGGCCTGAACTCGCTGCCGAAAATGGTATTCGAAGGTGGCGCACTGATTGGATGCGACCTGGGCACCCTGAACTTCTCCAAAATCAAGGGCAGCCACACCGCAATGAAATCCGGCATGCTCGCCGCCGACGCCGTGGCCGACGCACTGATCGCGGGCAGCGAGGGTGGCGACATCCTGAACACATACGTCGAGGCGTTCAAGGCCAGCTGGCTGCACGAAGAACTGTTCGCCAGCCGCAATTTTGGCCCGGCCCTGCACAAGTTCGGCCCATTGCTCGGTGGTGCATTCAACTATGTCGACCAGAACTGGTTTGGCGGCAAGCTGCCCTTCACCCTGCACGACACCAAGCCCGACTATGCCTGCCTCAAGCTCGCCGCCGAGTCGAAGAAGATCGACTACCCAAAACCGGACGGCAAGCTCAGCTTCGACAAGCTCAGCTCGGTATTCCTCTCCAGCACCAACCATGAAGAGGAACAACCCTGCCACCTCAAGCTGACTGACCCGAACGTGCCGATCGCCAGCAACCTGCCGCTGTACGACGAGCCGGCTCAGCGTTACTGCCCAGCGGGTGTGTACGAAGTAGTCACCCAGGAAGATGGCAGCAAGCGCTTCCAGATCAACGCGCAGAACTGCGTACATTGCAAAACCTGCGACATCAAGGACCCTGCCCAGAACATCACCTGGGTTACCCCTGAAGGCGCTGGCGGGCCGAACTACCCCAACATGTAAGGCTGCCGCCCTCGCGTAACGAAAAGCCCCCGGGTCATCAGAGCCGGGGGCTTTTTTTGCATCAGATGGCTGCTATTTATCAGCGCATGCAACCGGTGCAGCCTCCACAGCGAATGCCAGAGGCTCACGACGCCCGAAATACAGGGCCGTCAGCAGCCCCACCGTGCCCATGATCAAACAAAAGCCTACACACACCCAAGGGCTCCAGGGCATTAGCGCAATCAACGCCAGTGGCGTGGTACTGGCCCACAGTGCATAAGCCACGTTGTATGTGAACGAAATTCCCGAAACCCGGATCTGCGCCGGGAACAGCCCGACCATCACCGAGGGCACCACCCCCACTACGCCACATGCCAGCCCAGCCAAGGCATAGGCCAGCCACGTCACGCCCCACTGCCCTACCAGGCTTGCGTACAACGCACCGATACCCAGCGGCAGCAGCAGGCTGTAGATCATCAGGGCGCGCCAGGCACCGAGTCGGTCGACCAGCAACCCGGCCAGCACGCAGCCAATGTTGAGGAAGACGATGCCCACGCTGCTCAGGGCGAAGGTATGCCCTGCCGTCATGCCAAAACGCTGTTGCATCACTGTCGGCGTGATCACCACCAGCACCACCACGGCAGAGGTCAAAACACAGGTGAGCAGCGCTGCCGGAATCAACGCCGAGCGATGCTCGCTCAACACCTGCCTCAAGGGGAACTGCACCGGCTGCTCCTGACGCTCGCGCAATGCCAGAAATACCGGCGTTTCGCTAAGCCAGCGGCGCAGCCACACGCCGATCACACCGAATACCCCACCCAGCAGGAACGGGTAGCGCCAGGCGTAGTCGAGAATTTCCTGTGGGCTGAACACCTGTGCGAGCAATGTCGCGGTCAATGCTCCCAACAAGTAGCCGAAGGTCAGCCCCGCTTGTAGAAAACCAAGCGCATAACCACGACGCCCGTCGGGCGCATGTTCGGCGACGAAGGTCCAGGCGCTGGGCACTTCACCGCCCACCGCCGCGCCTTGCAGAATGCGCAGCGCCAACAGAATCAGGGGGGCCGCATAGCCGATGTCGGCATAGGTCGGCATCACCCCGATCAGCAGGCACGGCAAGGCCATCATGAGGATGCTCAGGCTGAACACCCGCTTGCGCCCCAGGTGGTCGGCAAAATGGGCCATCAGGATGCCGCCCAAAGGGCGTGCCAGGTAACCGGTCACAAAAATGCCGAAGCTTTGCAGAAGGCGCAGCCACTCCGGCATTTGCGGCGGGAAAAATAGCTGGCTGAGGGTCAGGGCGAAAAACACGAAGATGATGAAATCGTAGATTTCCAAGGCACCGCCCAGTGCCGCCAGGCCCAAGGTCCGGTGATCGCCGCGGCTGAACCGGGGCGGGCGAGCGGTATCGATGGCAGTCATGGCAGGTGTCCGCAGATCGGCAAAAGGCTGGAGGATAGCAAATCGCTCGCTACGGCCCCAGCGACTTGGCTAACGGCTGAAAACGGTGTGGCCGAAATTTCTAGGCCTGCGCTCAGGGACAGCGCCGGGGGCAAGGCTCGATGGCAGGGCGATCTTGCCCACCAGTACGGGGCTGTCGATGATCGCCATGAAAGACTGCAACGCTTCATTATCCGGCACTTGAGGCAGGCTGACGCTGACGGCCTGGCGCTCGGTCTGTGGCACGACGGGTACTTTCAAGTGGTGCGAGTGGTACAGCAAGGCATGCTGGATCTGCGCACTGACGCGGCAGAAGCGTGCCAGATCGACGCCCGCATGGCTGGCCAGCTCGATGTTGCCCAGCAACAGATTGAACGGTAGCAAGGCGCACTGCACCAAGCGCTGCAACTCCTCGAACGATTCAACCGGGGCGATACGGTAATAACCCAGGCCATTGAGCAGCTTCTCCAGCTGCAAGCGCTGCTGGGGATGCTCGTCGGCAATCAGAATGCGCAGGGTCTTGTTCGTCATTGTCGGACCTGGGCCGTCAGGTGATTATGGGACAGCTCCCTGACCAAACTGCGCCAAAAACAGGCAACCACCAGGCCAGCGCCCAGTGGGGTCAAACTAGATAGTTGTCGGGAAACCGGGGGAAATCAAGTGGCCATCACACAGAATTTTCACTTTCCAGCACACCGCGCTCAGGACTCCCACTGGCGCATACGTACCCGGCAGTGTCTCATGGCGTTGACGATGTGCTTTTCCACCAGGCTGCGGGAAATACCCAGATGCTCTGCAATTTGTTGATGCGACAGGCCATCGAGCTTGCGCAATAAAAAGCAATCCCGGCACACCTTGTTCAATTCATCCAGGGCCTTCTTCATCAGGGTCAGGCGCTGATCGAGCTGCATATCCTGCGGCGGCTCTGCGGCAAACAAATGCCCGTCGGCCTCGAGGGCGTCCAGGGACTCGGCCTGGCGTACCTGATGGCGCCTGTGTCGGTCGATCACCAGGTTGAGGGCGGTGCGATATAGAAACGCCCGCGGGTGGGTGATGTGCCCGCCCCCGCTGCGCTCCAGTACACGCAAATAGGCATCGTGGGCAACGTCCTCCGCAGCCTGTCGGTTGCCAAGGCGCGCGCTAAGAAAGCTCACCAGTTCGCGATAATAATGTTCCACAACAGCACCTGAAATCGTCCTTGCAACCCACGAGCGGGACTGAGTGATACTGGAGCGTGATAGTACAAATTATAACTATTCTCAGCAACACGCCTTCCCCTGCCGTGATCAACCTAAATATGCAGCGCCAACCTTCGTTTATCTGAAACTTCGGTGCGCACCGCAATTGGCTACGCGCGACCTCTCCCCTGGCTGGAAGCCCGCATGAGCCGCTCAACCTCCCCCCGTCGCCAGTTCACATTCGCAGCCATGGGCCTGCTTGGCCTGGGCTGCCTGCTCGCCTGGCAGGCGCTGCCAAGCGGCGCGCAGCGCCAGGGCACCGTACCGGTCACACGGGCCGATATCGAAAGCAGCGTCACCGCCCTGGGCACCTTGCAGCCGCGCCGCTACGTGGATGTCGGTGCCCAGGCCTCGGGGCAGATCCGCACCTTGCACGTGGAGGCAGGAGACTCGGTACGCAAGGGGCAGCTGCTGGTCGAAATCGACCCCTCCACCCAGCAGGCGCGGCTGGATGCAGGGCGCTTTTCGATCGACAACCTCAAGGCCCAGCTCGCCGAACAGCGCGCACAGTTCGAGCTGGCCAACCAGCAACTCAAGCGCCAGCGCGATCTGGCCGCCGCCGGCGCGACCCGTGATGAGGACGTGCAGGCCGCAGCAGCCCAGCTCAAGGTCACCCAGGCGCGCATCGACATGTTCCTGGCGCAGATCCGCCAAGCCCAGGCGAGCCTGCGCAGCGACGAGGCAGAATTGGGCTATACCCGCATCTACGCGCCAATGGACGGCACGGTTGTGGCCGTCGACGCCCGCGAAGGCCAGACCCTCAATGCGCAACAACAGACCCCACTGATCCTGCGCATCGCCAAATTGTCACCGATGACCGTATGGGCTCAAGTTTCCGAAGCCGATATCGGCAAGGTCAAACCGGGCATGACTGCCTACTTCACCACACTGTCCGGTGGCAAACGCCGCTGGAACAGCACGGTTCGACAAATCCTGCCGGTGCCGCCAAAACCCCTGGAGCAGAACCGCCAGGGCAGTGGCAGCCCGGTCAATGCCGCCAGCCAGGTGGTGCAATACACCGTACTGCTGGATGTCGACAACCCCGACGGCGCGCTGATGGCCGACATGACTACGCAAGTATTTTTCGTCTCCGGTCACGCCAGCCAGGTGTTGACCGTACCCCTGGCGGCACTGCACGGCGATGGCGAGCGTTACCTGGCTCAGGTCGTCGACCCCCACGGCAACGTGGTGCAGCGTCAGGTACGCACTGGCCTGAGCGACCGCCTGCGCATTGAGGTGCTAGAGGGGCTGAATGAGGGTGAACAGCTACTGATGGGCGCCACCGGCGCCAGCGGAGGCTGAATGAGCTCCCCTCTGATAGAGCTGGTCGATATCCGTAAATCCTACGGTGGCAAGGACTCGCCTAGCGTCGATGTTCTACGGGGCATCAGCCTGAGTATTCACCCTGGGGAGTTCGTTGCCATCGTGGGCGCATCCGGCTCGGGCAAATCGACCTTGATGAACATTCTCGGCTGCCTGGACCGACCGACATCGGGTCATTATCGCTTCGCCGGCAAGGACGTGGCCGAACTGAGCAACGACGAACTGGCTTGGCTGCGCCGGGAGGCGTTCGGCTTCGTGTTCCAAGGCTATCACCTGATTGCGTCTGGTTCGGCCCAGGAAAACGTCGAAATGCCGGCCATTTACGCGGGTACGCCCGCCCCTGAGCGCCATGCTCGCGCCAGAGCCCTGCTCGCTCGCCTAGGCCTGGCCAACCGCAGCGGCAACCGCCCGCATCAGCTTTCGGGCGGGCAGCAACAACGGGTATCGATTGCCCGAGCCTTGATGAACGGCGGCCACATCATCCTTGCCGACGAACCCACCGGTGCCCTTGACAGCCATAGCGGCGCCGAGGTCATGGCGCTGCTCGACGAACTGGCCAGCCAAGGCCACGTGATCATCCTGATCACCCACGATCACAAAGTCGCAGCGCGGGCTCAACGAGTGATCGAGATACGCGACGGCCAGATGATCAGCGATAGCGCAGCCAGGCAGCCAGCCATCGCTACCCCACAAGTGCTGCAGGCCGATGACCTGCGCCAGCGCCTGGCCCGAGGAGCCACTTTGCCCGGAGCCTGGAAGGGCGAGTTGCTCGAAGCTCTGCAGGCGGCCTGGCGGGTGATGTGGGTCAACCGCTTTCGCACCGCTCTGACCTTGCTCGGCATCATCATTGGAGTCGCTTCGGTGGTGGTCATGCTGGCCGTCGGTGAAGGCAGCAAACGTCAGGTCATGGCGCAGATGGCCGCTTTCGGCTCGAACATCCTTTACCTCAACGGCAAGCCCGCCGCACTGGGCGAGCCTGCCGGGGCCATTACCCTGGATGACGTTGCAGCCATCGGCCAACTGCCGCAAGTCAGGCAGATCATGCCAGTGTTAGGCGAGAAGGTGATGGTGCGCCACGGCAACCGCAGCCAGCGTTTCTACGTGGGAGGCAACAACAACCAATTCCCGCTGATCTTCAACTGGCCGGCCGTCGAGGGGGCGTTTTTCACCGAGGCTGATGAAGCCAGTGGAGCGGCAGTGGCGGTAATCGGCCAAAAGGTCCGGGACAAGATGCTCGACCCCGACCGGGACCCGCTCGGTCAATACATCCTGATCGGCAATGTACCCTTCCAGGTCATCGGTGTTCTGGCCGGCAAAGGCGCAAGCTCCGGGGACCAAGACGCCGACGGTCGGATCGTGGTGCCCTACGCGGCAGCGGCTATCCGCTTGTTTGGCCAGCGCGACCCCGATTACATCACCGTCGCCGCCACCGATGCCGCCCGGGTGGATGAAACCGAAGCAGCGGTCGACCGCCTGCTGCGCCAGCGACATCAGGGCCGCCACGACTTCGAACTGACCAACTCGGCGGCACTGATCCAGGCCCAGGCGCGCACCCAGAACAGCCTGGCGCTGATGCTCGGGGCCATTGCCGCCATCTCACTGCTGGTCGGCGGCATAGGTGTGATGAACATCATGCTCATGACCGTGCGCGAGCGCACCCGGGAAATCGGCATCCGGATGGCAACCGGTGCACGGCAGTACGACATCCTGCGCCAGTTCCTCAGCGAGGCGGTGATGCTGTCGATGGTCGGCGGCGTGGCCGGCATTGGCCTGGCGCTGCTGATTGGCGGCGCATTGATGCTGGGCAAGGTTGCCGTAGCCTTCACCCTGCCAGCCATGTTCGGTGCATTTTCCTGTGCCGTGCTCACCGGCATCCTGTTCGGCTTCATGCCGGCACGCAACGCCGCCCGACTCGACCCGGTCAAAGCCCTCACCAGCGAATAAACCATGACCCTGCCAAGCCGCATCAGCCTACTGTCCCTGTGCCTGGGCCTCGCCGCCTGTAGCCTGCCGCCCGCACCCTCCAGCGGCATCGTTGCGCCCGCTGCCTGGCAAGGCCCCAATGCTCGGGCCTCTGCACCTCTGCCCAGCGCCCAATGGTGGCACGCATTCGACAGCGCCGAGCTCAATCGCCTGGTCGAGCGCGCGCGCAACAACGCCCACGACCTTGCAGCCGCTACCGCACGCGTGCGCCAGGCCCAGGCACGGGCAATGATCGCCGGTGCACCGCTACTGCCGCAGCTGCAGCTGGAATTGGACGCCAGCCGTCAGCGCCTGCTGCACGGCGAGGGCTATGACCAGCTCGATGTCAGCCGCTACCAGCCCACCAGCACAGCATTCGACATGCAGTTGGTCGCCAGTTACGAGCTCGATTTCTGGGGTGGGCTGCGCGCTGCCCGCCAAAGCGCGCTGTACAGCCTCGATGCCAGCCGCTTCGATCGCCAGACGGTGGAGTTGACCTTGATCAGCAGTGTCGCCAGCACCTACCTGCAGGGCCTGGCCTTGCAGGAACAACTGCGCATTGCCCGCCTCAACCTGGAAAATGCCCGTGATGTGCTGGGCTTGGTACAGACACGCCAGGGTGCCGGCGCCGCGACGCGCATGGAGCTTGCCCAGCAGCGCAGCCTGGTGGCTGCCCAGGCGCGGCAAGTGCCCAAGCTCGAGCAGCAGTGGCAGGACAACCGCGTGACCCTCGCCACGCTACTGGGCGAACCGGTGCAGGCCCTGCCCACTACCAGCCAAGCGCTTGGCGCGGTGAACTGGCCGCAGCTCGGTAGCGGCGTCCCCAGTTCACTGCTCACCCGCCGGCCAGACATTGCGGCCGCCGAAGCGCGCCTGGCCGCTGCCAACGCCAACGTGCAGGTCGCCAGGGCTGCCTTGCTGCCCAAAGTGACCTTGGGCGCCAACCTGGGAACCGGCGCGCGTACCCTCGCCGATGTTTTCGGCAGTTCCTACTACACCCTGACCTCCGGCCTGGTGGCGCCCATTTTCAACAATGGCCGACTACGGGCGGCACGGCAGTTGGCCGAAGCCGAACAGGACGAGCTGCTGGCAAACTACCGAAGCAGCATCCTGGCGGGTTTCGCCGATGTCGAGAAAGCCTTGAATGCTATTGAGGGAATAGAGCGCCAGCGCCACTGGCAGGATCAGGAGCTGGAGCAGGCGCGTCTGGCCTTTGAGCTGGCGCAACGGCGCTACGCGGCGGGTGCCGAAACCCTGCTGAGCGTACTCGATACACAGCGCGCGCTTTACCTGGCTCAAGACCAGCAGGCAACCTTGCGCCTGGCTCGGCTGCAAGGCAGCGTGGCGTTGTACAAGGCGTTGGGTGGCGGATGGCAGCTGGAGGCCGGGGGTAAGGGTTGACACGGCAAGGCTAGGTAAAAGCAAGGGCCGAAGCGGCCCTTGTTGGGTCACACGGCCGCGGCCAGGGCCTGGGCAAAGCGCTGCACCACCTCGTCCACCTGCTGAGCGCTGATGATCAGCGGTGGCAAAAAGCGCACAACGGCGCCATGTCGCCCGCCCAATTCGAGGATCAAGCCACGCTTGAGGCATTCTCGCTGAAGCTTGGGCGCCAACAGCCGATTGGCAGGCCGATGGCCCTGGGCATCAGGCTGACCCAACGGCTCGACCAGCTCTACACCCACCATCAAGCCTCGGCCGCGAACATCGCCTAGCTGTGGGTAGCGGCTTTGCAGGCCCTGCAACTGTTCACGCAAGCGCTGGCCCATGGCTTGGGCATGTTCGGCCAGGCGATGCTCGACCAGGTAATCGATCACTGCAGAACCCGCGGCCATGGCCATCTGGTTGCCGCGGAAAGTGCCGGCGTGGGCACCCGGCTTCCAGGTGTCAAGCCAGTCACGGTACACCACCACTGCCAGCGGCAGGCTGCCACCAATGGCCTTGGACAGGGTGACCACATCCGGCACGATGCCGGCGTGCTCGAAAGCGAACATCCGCCCAGTCCGGGCAAAACCGCTTTGGATCTCGTCGACGATCAGCGCCACGCCCGCCTGCTCAGTGATACGTCGCACGCCTTGGAGCCACTCGATATCGGCAGGGATCACTCCGCCCTCCCCCTGCACCACTTCGAGAATGACCGCGGCCGGTAGCGGCACGCCGCTTTCCGGGTCCGACAGCAGGTTTTCCAAGTAATGCAGGTTAGCTTTGACCCCGGCTTCACCCCCCAGCCCAAAGGGGCAGCGGAAATCGTAGGGGTATGGCATGAACTGCACGCCATTGCCCAGCAGCGCGCCTAGCGGTTGCTTGGGGCCGTGGCTGCCCATCAGGCTGAGTGCGCCTTGACTCATGCCGTGGTAAGCGCCCTGGAACGCCAGCACGGTGCTGCGCCCGGTGGCACTGCGCACCAGTTTCAGTGCCGCTTCCACCGCGTCGGTGCCGGTCGGCCCGCAGAACTGCACCTTGGCCTCGCGGCGCAAGGCCTCAGGCAGTATGCCGAAAAGGTCCTGAACGAAGCGGTCCTTGACCGGCGTGGTCAGGTCCAGGGTGTGCAATGGCAACTCGTCTGCCAGCACTCGCTGAATCGCTTCGACCACTACTGGATGGTTGTGGCCTAGGGCCAAGGTGCCAGCCCCCGCCAGGCAATCGATGAATTGACGGCCTTCAACGTCCTCGACGTAAATGCCGCGCGCGCGCTTGAGCGCCAGCGGGATGCGCCGTGGATAACTACGGGCATTGGACTCCTGCTGCTGCTGGCGTTGCAGCAGCGGCGAGTCGCTGAATTCATACAGAGGGTTAGGTGCGCCTGCCGGCAGGACCTGGGCAAGGCTGGTAGCGGTGGACATGGGTGAATCCTCGCAAGCAAGCGAAAGGGCAGTTATCGCTAGAAAAACGCTTGAGTGCGGGGAGGATTTAGCGGTTGTTGCGGGATTTTCGCAGGGTCGAACCGGCGCTTTGCCAGCGAACCGGCTTGCAATCGGGAGCGTCGCTCGCCGCACAAGCCGGTTTGCCAACAACCGGGGCGATAATGGGTGGGTTCAACCCGCTGTCCGCGCCGGCACCTGCAGCAGAACCCGCAGCCCATCGCCACGGCTATCGAACTTCAGGTCCCCGGCGCAGCGCTGCACGATCGCCTGGACAATCGCCAGCCCCAGGCCACAACCGCCACTCTGGCCGTTTCGCCAGAAACGCTCGGTAAGATGTGCAAGGTCGGCGTCGGCAATCCCAGGGCCGTGGTCACGCACCATGAACCCCACCTGCCCGTCGGCCATCTGCACTTCCAGCTCCACCTCGGTTTCGCCACCGTGGCGCAACGCGTTGTCCAGCAAGTTGCGCAGGGCTGCAACGGCCAGCGGCGCGGGCATTCCCAGGTAGATCCGCGTGGCCTCTTCCGGTAGGCGTAGAGCGATCCGCCGGTTGTCGCCACCGCCGGCATCCTGCATGGCCTGGCGGGCGACCTGTTCGGCGCTGCACAGCACGCCATCTTCGAACGACAAGCTGCCCTCCACCCGTGCCAGCATCAAGAGCTGCTCCAGGGTGCGGTGCATGCGGTCAGCGCCCTGTTCGGCGTGCTCCAAAGCCTGCTCGCGCACCGCACCATCGGTCATCCGTGCCACTTGCAGGTGGGTCTTGATCGCTGTCAGTGGGCTGCGCAGCTCGTGTGCAGCATCGTCGGTCAGGCGGCGTTCCCGTTCGATGGTCTGGGCAATACGCAGGAACAGCTGGTTCTGGGTCTCGAGCAAGGGTTGCAACTCGCTGGGCAAACCGCCCACCTGCAGCGGCTCGACACTGTCGGCGCGCCGACGGCGCAGGGCATCGCGCATGCGATTGAGCGGCTCCAGGCCTTTGCCCAGGCCAATCCACAGCAGCCCGAGGCTACCGAGCAAGGCCATCAGTACTGGCGCGGAGGCCGCCAACAGAATCGACTGGTTGAGCGCTTCGCGCTCCATGTGTCGGTCTGCGGTGGTAATGCGTACGTCACCATGGTTGTAGGTGAAGGTACGCCAGGAAGCGCCGTCGATGGTCTGATCGCGAAAACCGCTGTGCTGGTCGTCCATGGCGCCGTCATGCTTGTGGTTGCTGGCGAGGATTTCACCGCGCAACGAACTGACTTGGCAGGCCATGCCGTCGGGTACGCTCAACTGGTCGGCGGAAAAGTGTGCATCTTCACCCTTGCCGGCCAGCGGTTGCGGTAACTGCTCGATCAGCCCGGCGACCATGCGCGCCGAGGCCACCAGGCGCTGGTCGAGGGAGAACATCATCTGCTGACGCAGGTCACGCAGCATCCAGGCGGCCGCCAGCGCCCAAATGATGATGAAGGCGCTACCGAGGATCAGGCTCAGGCGTACCCGCAGGCTCATGACGCCGCCTCGTGTGGTGCCTGCGCCGGCCCCAGGCGATAGCCCAGCCCGCGTACGGTTTCGACGATACGGTTGCCGAGCTTGCGCCGCAGGTGGTGGATGTGCACGTTCAGCGCGTTGCTCTCGACCTCGTCGCTGAAGCCGTACACGCAGTCCTTGAGCTGTTCGCTGGACAGCACCCTGCCGGGATTTTGCAGCAGGGCCTGCAGCAGCGCCTGCTCGCGCCGGGACAGGTCCACCGGCTGCCCGGCCAGGGTCGCTTCGCAGCTGCTGGGGTCGTAACGCAACGGGCCATGCTCGATCACATTGACCGCCCGCCCCGCCACCCGGCGCAACAGGGTATGCAGGCGTGCAGCCAGCTCACGCAGGTCGAAGGGCTTGAGCAGGTAGTCGTCGGCACCGGCCTGCAGGCCATCGACCCGGTCGGTGACCGCATCTCGGGCGGTAAGCACCAGCACGGGCAGGTCTACACCTTGCTGGCGCAGGCGGCGAAGCAATTTGAGGCCATCCTCGTCCGGCAGGCCGAGGTCGAGGATCATCACATCGAACTGCGCCGCCTGCAGCAAAGCCCGAGCGCTGGCGGCATTGGCCACGCGATCGACGGTCAGGCCCTGGGCAGTGAGGCCGGCGCAAATGCCGCTGGCGATCAGGTCGTCGTCCTCACAGAGCAGTACGTGCATGGTGGAGCTCCCGCAGTGGTGTGGCTGGCATTGCACTATGGAGGGATTAAGTGGGGATTATGGACGTTTTTGTGTTCGCCGAAAGCCTTGCAGCGCCTGTGAGATCGAGCGCCGCCCGCGCGGCGCATCGCGAGCTGCGCTCGCTCCTACGTTCGTTTCGGGCCAGTTGATCCTGTGGGATTTGCGCGCGGACGCTTTGGGGCCTGACGCGATATTGCGTTGCACCAACCAGGCGGTCGCGCGCGCCTGCCACAGGCGTTACTGGCCCGAAACAAACGTAGGAGCGAGCGCAGCTCGCGATGCGCCGCGCGGGCGGCGCTCGATCTCACAGGCGCCCAATCCCTACAGCCGTACCCTTCGCAGCACCACCCCAATCCCTAAAAACCCCGCCACCAGCACCGCACCGATGAGTAAAGCCGTGACAGAAAATTCACTGGCGCAGTGCCTCAGGCGTATCGATATCCCGCAGCACGCCGGCATCCTCGACGTCCAGCCTGACGCAACTGTGTGGATTAGCCCTGACGACCGAACGCGCCCCCTCATCCCCCGACAGCCGCACCAGCGCTGGCCAGAAATCGCGACCGAACAACACCGGGTGCCCCTGCTGCCCGCCATGACAAGGCAGAACTATCGTTGACTCACCGGCCTTACTTGCAAGCAGGCCAAGGGTCGCTGGCTCCACCCAGGGCATGTCCCCCAGCAGAATCGCCACCGCCTGCGCCTGACTGTCGACCAACGAAGCAGCGCCTGCCGCCAGACTGTGGCCCATGCCAAGCGTGTAATCTGCGCTGGAGATGACCCGGCATGCCGATGGCAACCCCAACGCCTCGCCCCGCTCACCGTCACGCAGCACCACCCTTACGTCATCGAACACCGCGCAGGCAAGTTCGACGCTGTGCACCAGCACGCTTCGCCCATCTGCCATCAATGCCCGGCGCTTGTCATCACCAAAACGCACGCTGCTGCCAGCCGCCAGCACCAGCGCCACCACGCTCACAGCGCATCTCGCGCGATGCCATTGCGCAGGCGCAGAATATCGGCAAGCACCGCCAGGGCGATCTCGGCCGGCGTCTTGCTGCCCAGATTGAGGCCGATGGGCGCGTGGATCCGCGACATTTGCTCGTCACTCAAGCCGCCAATGCGGTGCAGGCGTTCACGACGCTTCTCGGAAGTCGCCATGGAGCCCATCACGCCGATATAGAACGCTTCAGTACGCACCGCTTCAAGCATGGCGAGGTCGTCTATTTTCGGGTCGTGAGTCAATGCAACCACGGCCGTGTCGGCATGGCAACCGCCATTGACGATGAACTCCGAGGGCAGCTCCCGGCGCACCTCGATGCCCTCCAGCAGCACGCCCTCAAGCACTTCTTCACGGGGCTCGCAAAGGATGACCTCAAAGCCCAGGCTTTTGCCGAACTCGGCGCAAAAGTGCGCGACACTGGAGTAGCCTGCCAACAGCAAGCGCTGAGCCGCACCGACACGCAAACGCACTTGGTCGCTCTGGCGCTCCACCCGCGGCCCCTGATCGCGGTCATCGAACAGCTGACGCTGGCCTTGCGGCAGGCGCACCTCGCGCAGCAGCCGGCGCTGGCCGCGCAATGCGCCTTGCAGCTCACGCAGGTGAGCCTGCACGTCACAATCGGCGGCCAGGTTTTCCACCAACACCTCGAGTACACCGCCACAAGGCAAGCGAATGCTCGATCGCCGGTCGCTGCCATCGCCATAGCGCACGATGGCTACCGGCTCGGGAAATTCACCCTGCCCCACACGCTCCAGGAAATCTTCTTCCACGCAGCCGCCAGACAGCGACCCCAGCCACTGGCCGTTCTGGTTGACCGCCAGCAGTGAGCCCGGCGCCCGAGGCGCCGAGCCGTAAGTGGCCAGCACCGTGCACAACCAAACCCGCTGACCGCTTAAGGACCACTGCAAGGCCTGACTGATGACTTGAAGATCCAGATGCTGCACGTTTACTCCGTTTTTAGCTCCGCGAGCTGTTGCAGGCTCAGGTCGCCGGGCAATCCACCCCAGGCCTGGCGCAGGTAGTTGACCATATCCGTCACTTGCTGGTCGTCGAGTTTGTCGGCAAAGCCCGGCATCGGCTGCATGCGCTCGAAGCCGGTGAACTGCTGCTCAGCAATGCCATCGAGAATCGCCTTGACCAAGTTCCGCGAGTCGCTCTGGCGCAGCACCGTGTTGCCTTGCATGGCCACGGCGATGTGCGGCTTGCCCTCACCCTCCACCCCGTGACAACCGGCGCACACGTTCAGGTACTGCTGACGCCCACGCTTGGCGCTATCGTTGAGCTGTGCCAGCGGCACCGGCTCCACCAGCCGGGCCTTGGGCGGCTGATCACCCAGCAGGTAGGTGGCCATGGCCGACAGGTCAGCGTCTTGCAAATGCTGCGTGCTGTGGTGCACCACCGGGTACATCTCGTTGAACATGCTGCCTTGGGCACTGATACCGTGCTTGAGGAACGTGGTCAGGTCCGGCTGGGTCCAGCCACGCTCGGCCAGGTCCTGGGCCAGTAAGCTCGGCGCCAGGTAGCCCATGAGCAGGCCTCCAGTAAAGCGCTTGTCCTGTTGCAGCGCGCCGATGGGGTTGCGCGGGGTGTGGCACTCGCCGCAGTGGCCCAGCACTTCGACCATGTACTGCCCACGCTGCCAGGCTGGGCTCTTACCTTCGCCCGGCTGCAATTGCACGCTCTTGCCGTACAGCATGTTCCAACCGGTCAGGCCCAGGCGCACATTGAACGGGAAGCTCAGCTTGGTTTCTGGCGCCGGACGGTTGATCGGCGCGCTGGTCATCAGGTAGGCCAGAATGGCGTCGGAGTCTTCACGCTTGATCAGGTGGTACGAGGTGTAGGGCATCGCCGGATAGAGGTTGGCGCCATCCTTGCGCTTACCCTCGGTCACTGCTGCGAAAAACTCGTCTGGCGTATAGCTACCGATGCCGTACTGCTTGTCCGAGGTGATGTTGGTGCCATAGATGGTGCCGAATGGCGAGTGAATCGGCAGCCCTCCGGCAAACGGCGCGCCGCCTTCGGCCGTGTGGCAGGCCATGCAATCGGCGGCACGGGCCAGGTATTCACCGCGCTTGACCTGAGCATCGTCGGCGGCCTGGGCGAGCGGAACCCCAGCGAGCACCAGTGTCATTACCAGCGTGTTGCGAACCAAGCCCATGCTCAACCCTCCTTGACCAGGCCGAGATCATTGAGCACGGCGCGGGTGGCGTCGTAATAGCGCACATAACCGGTGCAACGGCAGATGTGATGGCCGAGGCTCGCCTCGATGCGGTCTTGCACCTCACTCTTTTTCAATGGCTGGCGCTGGGCGGTTTCCACCAGCACGGTGGCGGCATTGACGAAGCCTGGGGCGCAGTAGCTGCACTGGAAGGCGAACAGGTCGACGAACTTCTGCTGAATCGGGTTCAGGGTCAGGTTACCAGCCTCGTCCTGCTTAGCATGGCTCTCGATGGTGCGCACTTGCTTGCCTTCGAAATAATGTGCGCCGGTGATGCAGGTACGCACCTCCTCGCAGGTGCCGTCGGGGTTGTCGACGATCACCACACAGGCATGACAGATGCCCTGCCCGCAGCCCAGGCGGGAACCGGTAAGGTTCTGGTGTTCGTGCAGGTAGTCGATCATCGCCAGGTCATCAGGGACCTCGACCGGGCCGACCGGTTGACCGTTGAGGGTCAGTTGCAGTGGACGGTTAGCCATTGAGGGCCTCCTTGATGCGGGCTGGGGTGATGGGTAGATCGCGTACGCGCTTACCAATGGCATGCGCCACGGCGTTGCCGATGGCACCGACGACCGGGATCATCACCACTTCGGCGATACCTTTGGACGGGTCGGTCGGTGACAGCGGCGGGAGGATTTCGCTGGTCTGCTCCCACACCGCCACATCCCGTGCATGGGGCAGCCGGTAGCGGTTGAAGTTCCAGTCACCTTCACCGGGCCCACCTTCGTGAAGCGGCATTTCTTCGGTCAACGCATGGCCAATGCCCATGGCGATGCCGCCTTCGAGCTGGCCTTTGACCAACTCAGGCACCAGCACGCGGCCACACTCGACCCAGCTGTGGTGGTTGAGCACCTGGACTTCATGGGTGCCCTTGTTGACCTTGATCTCGACGATGGTCGCCACGGGGCTGTAGTAAGTGACCATGGCATTGTTCAGTTGGGTGACTGGGTAAGCGGCGTTCTGCCGGTCGAGCAAGTGATACCCATGGCTGCTCATCTGCGCCTTCTTGGCATTGACCGCACCGTCACCGTACTTCACCGCAAGGGCATCGAGAGGGAAGCGCTCGCGCACGCCATCGATAACAAAGTCGGCCTCGGCCCAGCTCCAGCGGTTGAAACCATGCACGCTGACGCCGGTCACCAGGCCCATTTCGTGGGCCTTGCTTGCCAACTGGGCAAACGGGATCGGCGCCAGGCCGTTGCCGGTCAATTCGCCGTTGACCCATACCGCATTCTCGCGGCGCACCACCAGCGGGTTGGCCTGGCCGCCGTGGGGGCCCTGGCTCCAGATGGCCATGGCCGCCGGCCACAGGCCGTGATTGAACAGCACGCGGGCGGCTTCACGGGTGGCATGGCTGAAATAGAACGCCGAGTTGGTTGCCGAGGACGGCGAGGCCAGCTTGCCGACCCAGCGCGGGTTGCGCAGCGCGGCGTCCTGATCGGCCTGGCTGATCAGGTACGGGTTGCCACTGGTGGTCAACTGCAACTCCGGCCATTCGGTGACCGCGGTCTTGACCTCATCGGCCGAACGGCCAAGGAAGTCACTGACCACCAGCGCCTGGGAGGTGGACATGCCCGTGCCCAGTTCGGTGCCGATATGACGCAGGCTGATGCGCCCGTCGGCGCTGAACTCGACACTGGCCATCGGCGCCTCCGACCCGGTGCCGAAGTCTTTCTGGCAGATGGCGAAGCCGACGCCGTACCAATGGTCGGGGTCTTTGGCGTCCATCTGTTGCTTGCGCGCATCACGGTTGCGCCACCACTCGTGCACGGCAGCCTTGTCGAGAATCTCATAAAGGCGAAGCGCACCGGCAGGGACCGCCCCCTGGGTGTTTTTCATGCCCGACTTGAGCGCATTGGCGCGGCGCAGGTCGATGGCATCGACGCCCAAGCGACCGGCGACTTCGTCCACCATCATTTCGGTAGCGGCCATGCTCTGCAAAGTGCCGTAGCCGCGCATGGAGCCTGCCTCGACCCCCCGGGAGAAGTAAGCGGTCACCGACAGGTCATTCTGCGGCATGTAGTAAATCGATTGCGCTGCGGTGGCGCCCACCGCAGCCACCGATGGGCTGTAATTGATGCGCCCACCCCCGTCGCAGCTCATGTCGGCACGGAATATCTTGAAACTGTTGTCCTTCTTGTCCACCGCCAGTTGGTAACGGATATCGAAAGCATGGCGCTTGATGCCGCTCTGGAACTGCTCGTAGCGGTCGTTGGCCAGTCGGATAGGCACCCCGGCGCCATACAGGGCAGCGACAGCCGCGTAAAAGACAAAAATATTGTTGTCTTTGGAGCCGTAGCCCACGGTGTAGCCCGGGTGCATGTTCAGATTGTTCAAGGCAAACCGAGACGGCTTGATCATGTGCACGCATTCCTGCGCCACCTCGAACGGGCACTGGGTCGCGACTACGAAGTGCAGCGTGCCGCTGGCTGGGTCGTACCAGCCATTGCCATTGTCAGGTTCGAGCGCAGCAGGCTCGATCGACGGCGTTTTATAGCGCTCGTCGAACACCAGCCAGTCCTCAGGCGGGTTGTCCAGCTGCTCGCCCATGCGCTTGGCATAGAACAGCCCCTGCTCGGTGAGGTCGCCGTGCTGATTGGGCGATTTGGACCACACCGGTTTGCGGTTGAGGATGGTGGGGAACAGCATGGAGTTCTTCAGGCTCGAGAACTCGTCTTCGTCAAACGGCGTGGCGCCGCCAACGCGCACGAAGCGGAAGCTGCCGTACGGGTCGCGCTGGTAGAGCGGTGCCTGAGGGCCGTACTGAATGGCCTTATCGTTGAACTGCAACTTGCGCTTGGCCTGGCGGAACCGCTCGAAGTCGTGCCAGATCAGGATCGCCACCGGGTGGCCGATGAACATCGGCACCTGCCCAGGCGGCAGCAGTGGGTCGGGCGAATGCGCCTCTGGCCAGACGATGCCGTCTTTGGCCAGATCAGCTGCGGTGACTACACGATCCGGCTGCAGGTCGTTGCCCAGCAGGCTCAAATCATGGCCGGCATAGATACGGTCGACCTTGGTCGCCTTGAGCAGCAAAGCATGGCCTTGCTGGGTGGGCCAGCCGGGCATGTCCTTGGCGCGTATGTCGCGTGCGAAGACCTTGTTGCCACAGACCTTGGACAGCGCGTCATTACGAAAACGCGCCTTGCCATCGTGGCTCATCCATTTTTGCGGCGAGGTGGTGACGCGCTCCTCCATCAGTGCGGCGAATGCCTGGCTGCCAAGTGGCGCCATGGTCACGCCGACACCAGCGATCAGGCCGCCTTGCAAGAAGGCGCGCCGGGAAATATCACGGTTGGACATGCTTGATCCTCTGGGCAGAAGAGTTTCTGCCCATCTTTTTTGATTCTTGTGCGGGGAACTTGGCAGGGATAACGCCTTGTTGCCTAAGCCATAGAAATTGACTCTCGCGTCAACTTTACAACAAGAGAGCGAGCATAAGCAAAGTCAAGCCGACAATATGTCGCGGTATGTCAAAGCCCGACGCACCCTACGTCAGCAATGGCTTAGGCAGTAACGGTTAACCTTGAGTTAATCGAACAGAGCCAGCATGGCCACCACTGCGAAACACCAAGGCGAATACATGCGCACCCTCCTACTGTTGCTGACGTTCATGCTGGCCGGCCCTTTGCAGGCCAACCCATTCGACGTCAAACCTGATTTCCTGCCAGTCAACCAGGCGTTCGTGCTGACCCACGACCGTCAGGCCGATGGCCAGATGCGCCTGTATTTCCAGATCAAACAGGGTTACTACCTGTACCAGAAGCGCCTGAAGTTCGACGGCCTGGCCATCGATCAGCAACCGCAGTTACCAGCCGGGCTGAATCATCACGACGAGTTTTTCGGTGACAGCACGGTCTACCGTGACCAGCTCGAACTGCTGATCCCGGCCAGCGCCCAAGGCCAGCTGCAGCTCGGCTGGCAGGGGTGTGCCGATGCCGGGCTGTGCTATCCACCGCAGACCACCACCATCGACTTGGGCGGCGGCGACGCCCCAGCCTCCGAGCAAGCCAGCGACCAAGCACTGGCCAGCGGCTTGCAGAGCGCCAGCCTGGCCTGGAGCCTGCTGGCATTTTTTGGCCTTGGCTTGCTGCTGGCGTTCACGCCCTGCTCGCTGCCGATGCTGCCGATACTCGCAGGTTTGGTCCTAGGCAATGGCGCTAGCGCAAGACGTGGCTGGCTTTTGGCCGGTGTCTACGTCTTGAGTATGGCGCTGGTCTATGCGGCTTTAGGTGTGGTCGCAGCGCTGCTAGGCGCCAGCCTGCAGGCGTGGTTGCAGCAACCCTGGCTGCTGGGAAGCCTGGCTGGCCTGTTCATCCTGCTCGCCCTGCCGATGTTCGGCGCTTTCGAACTGCAACTGCCGGCCGCCCTGCGCGATCGTCTCGACCGCGCCGGGCAAGGCACGCGCGGCGGCAACCTGTATGGTGCAGCGTTGCTCGGTGCGTTGTCCGGCTTGCTGCTCGGCCCATGCATGACCGCACCATTGGCAGGTGCGCTGCTGTACATCGCGCAAAGCGGCGATGTGGCGCAAGGCGCCTTGGTGCTGTTCAGTCTTGGGTTGGGCATGGGTGTGCCGCTGTTGCTGCTCGTGACACTGGGCAACCGTTATCTGCCACGCCCTGGGGCATGGATGGAGCGGGTCAAAGGCGTATTCGGCTTCGTGTTCCTGGCCATGGCCCTGTACACGGTGCGCAGCCTGCTTGCAGCACCTGTGGTGTTGGCCCTGAGCGGCGCCTGGCTGATTGCCTTGGGCTGGGCGGCCTGGCCAGCGCTGGAACGCTTGCCGGCGCTGCGCGCGTTACCACTGCTTGGGGCATTGTGGGGAGTGTTGCTGCTGGTCGGTGCGGCCGCTGGCGGGGACAACCTTTGGCAACCGCTGCGGCCTTTGGCCGGCAGTGCAGTCAGCACACGGCTGGCAGAACAAGGCGAGCCTTTCGTCACGGTCAGCAGCCCCGAGGCTTTGCAACGTGAACTTGATACGGCCAAGGCCCGCGGGCAGTGGGTCATGATCGACTATTACGCCGATTGGTGCGTGTCGTGCAAGGTCATGGAAAAGCAAGTGTTCAGCCGCCCAGACGTTCAGGCAAGCCTGGCGGGCGTGCATTTGTTACGCCTTGACGTAACGGCCGACTCCGCCGCCAGCCGTGCCCTGCTGCAACGCTATCAAGTCCCTGGTCCACCGAGCATTGTCTGGCTCGGACCAGAGGGTGACGAACGCCGAGCAAGGCGTATCACTGGCGAAGTGGACGCGGCTTCATTTGTGCAACACTGGACCCAAACCCGGAGCCAAGGCTGATGCTGACGGTAACCCTCGGGCCGCTGACCATGGCCCTCAATCACCTACTGATGCTCACCGCCCTGGGCGTCGCGTGCCTGGTTGGCTGGTGGGCCGCTCGGCGTGGCGGCCAGAGCCCGGAGTCGGCGTTGTTCAATCTGTTCCTGGTCGGCCTGCTATGCGCACGTGTGGGTTTCGTGCTGGCCTACTGGCCGATGTACCGCGGCGACTGGGTACAGGTCATCGATATCCGTGATGGGGGTTTTCTGCTCTGGTCAGGCTTGGTCGGCATCGTGCTGGCCACCCTGTGGCAGGGCTGGCGCCAGCCCGGCCTGCGTCGCCCGCTGGGCTGGGCGCTGCTGAGCGGGGCACTGTTCTGGGGCCTGGCGAGCCTAGGCAGCCACCTGTACAGCAAAGGCACTGCCTTGCCCGAGCTCACCTTGCGCAATGCCGCAGGCCAATCCGTAGCCCTGCGCAGTTACCGTGGCAAGCCGTTGGTGATCAACATCTGGGCCACCTGGTGCCCCCCTTGCCGGCGGGAAATGCCCGTGCTGCAACGGGCCCAAGGCGAATACCCGGATGTGACCTTCCTCTTCGTCAACCAAGGCGAGACGCCGGAAATCGTCACCACCTTCCTTGCCACCACCGGGCTTAGCCTGACCCATGTGCTGTTCGACGGCACGGGCGCACTGGCTCAGCGAGTAGGCTCCATGGCCCTGCCCACCACCCTGTTCTACGACGCCGATGGCCGCCTGATCGGCAGCCACCTGGGCGAACTGTCGCGGGCCAGCCTGCGCCATGCCCTGGAACCCTTCCAGCGGGCCAAAGCGCCCGCCACTGCCGCACAAGGAAACTGACATGCGATTGACTGCCCTGATTCCCCTGTCCCTGGCCCTGCTTGCCGCTCCGCTGGTGCAGGCCGAAAATCTGCCCAAGGCGATCCAGCAAATGCAAGCCAAGGGTGCCGAGATCAAGGGCAGCTTCGATGCGCCCAACGGTCTGCGCGGCTATGCCGCCCAGTACCAGAACAATGCCCTAGCGCTCTACCTGACCCCGGATGGCAAGCACGTGCTGGTCGGCAGCCTGTTCGACGAGCAGGGCAAAGACCTGAGCGCCGAGCCTTTGCAGAAGCTGGTGTACGCCCCCATGAGCAAAGCACTGTGGGCGAAGATGGAGAGCGCTGCCTGGATTGCCGACGGCAAGGACAGTGCACCGCGCAAGGTCTACCTGTTCAGCGACCCGAACTGCCCGTACTGCAACATGTTCTGGGAGCAGGCTCGCCCTTGGGTGGAATCAGGCAAAGTGCAGCTGCGCCATATCATGGTTGGCATCATCCGCGAAGACAGCCCAGGCAAGTCAGCGGCGCTCCTGGCAGCCAAAGATCCGGCCAAGGCGCTGCATGATCATGAGAAAGCTGGCAAGGCGAGCACTTTGAAGGCGATGGACAAGGTGCCGGAAGCCGTGCAGCAGAAGTTGGCGGCTAACATGGCGTTGATGGAAGAGATGGGGCTGCAGGCGACGCCGGCGATCTTTTACCAAGACGAGCAGGGTAATTTGCAGAGCCAGCAAGGCGCGCCGCGGCCGGAGTTGCTGGGGAAGATTCTTGGTAAGCGGTAGTGCATGCCTCATGATTTGCGTTGGCGCGCAGATCGAGCGCCGCCCGCGCGGCGCATCGCGAGCTGCGCTCGCTCCTACGTTTGTTTCGGGCCAGTAACGCCTGTGGCAGGCGCGCGCGACCGCCTGGTTTATACGACGCGCTACCGCGCCATGCCCCAAAGCGTCCGCGCGCATATCCCACAGGATCAATTGGCCCGAAACAAACGTAGGAGCGAGCGCAGCTCGCGATGCGCCGCGCGGGCGGCGCTCGATCTGCGCAACCCCGCAAACCTCAAGACGTACCTTACCCCCTTACCGCCCTTCCAACTCGGCCATCAGATCACTCAGCCGATCAATCTTCGCCTCATCCACCTCACGCCCCTGCAACCCACGCACATACTCGGCCAACTCCTCCACCGTGCTGCACTCGAACATCGCTCGTAGCGGCACGTTCAACTGCAACTGCTTCTGCACCCGCGAGGCAATCTGCGTGGCCAGCAGCGAATGGCCGCCCAGTTCGAAGAAGTTGTCTCGCACACCTACCCGCTCGGCTTTGAGCACATCGGCCCAAATAGCGGCTAGTACCCCTTCCAGTTCATCGCGCGGCGCCAGGTACGCCTGGCTGTGCTGGGCACCTATCTCGATGGCAGGCAATGCCTTGCGGTCGAGCTTGCCGTTGGCGTTGTGGGGCAGGCTGGCGAACCAGGCCCAGTGCAGTGGCACCATGTAGTCCGGGAGCTGTGCACGCAGACGCTGTTTGACCTGTTCCAGCAGCGCCCCATCGGCCTCGACGTCCTGATGGGCTACCAAGTAGCCAACCAAATGCTTGCCGTTGGGGCCTTCTTGTACCCCCACTGCTGCATCGCGAACCTCGGCCTGCTCGTGCAGGCGCGCCTCGATCTCACCCAGTTCGATGCGGTAGCCGCGAATCTTCACTTGGTGGTCGATACGCCCGACATACTCGAACACTCCGTTCGGGCGCTGCCGGGCCAGGTCCCCGGTACGGTACAGGCGCTCGCCGGGCGCTCCGTGCGGATGCGGGATAAAGGCCAGTGCCGTGCGCGCCGGATCGCCAACATAGCCGCGGCCCACGCCGGTGCCGGCAACGCACAACTCGCCCACTGCCCCCAGGGGCACCAGGGCCTGATCATCGCCGTACAGGTAAAGGCGGTTGTTGTCAGTCGGTGTGCCGATGGGCAGGTAGCTGCCACGGGTCGATTCGCTGTCGACCCGGAAGAAGGCCACGTCGTCGGAGCACTCAGCCGGCCCGTAGGCGTTCACCAGGCCTATCTGCGGGTAACGTCGCAGCCATTGCGCCGCCAGCTCCGGCGGCATCGCCTCGCCGGTGGGCAACATCCAGCGCAGGCCATCGAGCGCCTGGTGGTCGTTGGCCAGCATGCCTTGGATCAGCGAAGGCACGCTTTCCAGGACGGTGATGCCAGTGGCCTGCACGTGGGCCAGCAATGCGTGTGGGTCATGGGCGATGGCGTTGGGCACGATCTGCACCCTGGCTCCGAACAACGGCGCGGCCAGGAACTGCCAAACCGAGATGTCGAAGCTTTGCGATGCGGTCTGGGCGATCACGTCGTGCGCGCTCAACGCCAGGTACGGCACCTTGCTCAACTGGTTGTTGAGCATGCCGCGCTGCTCGACCATCACACCCTTGGGCAGCCCGGTGGACCCGGAGGTGTAGATCACGTAGGCCAGGTTGTCCGGCCCACTGTGAATGCCTGGGTTGTGGCTGGCGATGCTGCTGCCCTGCACCTCTTCCCACACCAGCAACTGCGGCCGTGGCACATCGACCAGCTCATCCAGTAACTGGCGAGCCTGCGCGGCGCAGCCCGCGCTACACACCAATACCGGCGTGCGGCTGAGCTCGACGATGCGCTGCAGGCGCGCCGACGGCAGGCTTGGATCCAGAGGCAGGTAGCCGGCGCCGGCCTTGAAGCTGCCGACGATCATGCCCCGCCACCGCAAGCCCCGCTCGGCCAGCAAGGCAACCGGCTGGTCGACGGCCACACCCGCCGCGACCAAGGCGTGGCCGAGGCGGTTGGCCGCCTGGTTCAGCCCGGCATAGTCATAGGAGGCGTCCAGGCAACGGGCTACGATGCGCTCAGGATGGGCAGCGACCTGCGCTTCGAACAGGGCCACATAGCTTTGCGCCAAGGGGTAGTCACGCTGGGTGCGGTTGCAGCTTTCCAGCAGCAAGCGCTGTTCCTCCTCGCCCAGCAACGGCAACTCGCTCATCTGCCCCTCGAAGCCCTGCACCAGGGCCAGCAGCAGGCGCTTGAACTCGGCCAGCAAGCGCTCGACGGTGGCGTAGTCGAAGTAGCGCTGGTCGAACGACAGGTGCAGCCCCAGGTCATCGCCTGGATAGCACACCGCCGTCAGCGGGAAGTTGGTGTGTGTACGGCCCGAATCGGAGCTGGCATTGAGGTGCTGGGCATGGTCGAGCACCGCATTTTCAACCGGCGCATTCTCGAACACGAACAGGCTGTTGAACAGCGGTTGCCCCTTGGGCAGCTCGCTGCACTCCTGAATCGCCACCAACGGCAGGTACTCGTACTCGCGCAGTTCCATGTTGCGCTCGAGTACGCCGTGCAACCACTGGCGCACTGTGCAGCGCTGGCCAGGCTCGGGCAGTTGCACACGCAAGGCGATACTGTTGATGAACAGGCCAACGGTACGCTGCATTTGCGGCATGCTCACCGGGCGCCCGGCTACGGTCACGCCGAAGGCGACGTCACGATCGCCACTGTAGCGCGACAGCACCAGCGCCCAGGCCGCCTGGGCGAACGTATTGATGGTCAGTTGGTGAGCCTGTGCCAGTTCACGCAGGCGCACTCCGTCGCTGATCTGCAGGCGCGTGTAGCAGTCGCCTACCACCATGCCGTCACCGGCGTGGTCGTTGCGCAGCGGACGGTCGCTGGGCAGCGCCGTGGCGCGCTCGAAGCCGGCCAGGTTGGCCTGCCACCAGGCGCGTGCCTGGTCCATGTCCTGACGTTGCAGCCAACCGATATAGTCGCGATAGCGCGGCGGCACCGGCAACTGCGCCTGGCGGCCTTCGCCCAGCGCCTGGTACAACACGAAGAAATCGTTCATCAACAGTGAACGGCACCAGGCATCGATGAGGATGTGGTGGTTGCTCATCATGAACCAGTAGCGCTCGTCAGCGACCCGCACCAGGCGCAGGTGGAACGGCGCCTCCTGCAGCAGGGCAAAGCCCGCCTCCCGCTCCTGCTTGTGCAAGGCTTGCAGGCGCGCCTCCTGGGCCGCCTCATCGAGGCCGCGCCAGTCCTGATAGTCCACCGGGGTGTTGCCCGGCTTGTGGATGATCTGCAGCATCGTCTGGCCGGCGTTCCAGCTGAACGATGCGCGCAACGCTTCATGCCGTGCCACCACGGCTTGCCAGGCCTTGGCGAAACGCTCAGGGTCCAGGGCGCTGTTGATGCGGTAGCGGTCCTGCATGTAATACAAACCAGTGCCCGGTTCCAGCAGGGTATGCAGCAGCATGCCCTCCTGCATCGGCGTCAGCGGATAGACATCTTCAATTTGGCCAGCAGGCACGGGCAGTGCATCGATCTGCGCCTGGGTCAGATGGGCCAGAGGGAAGTCCGATGGCGTGAAGCTGCCATTGCCATCGACCAGGCAGTGGTCGATGAGTGCCAGCAGTTCCTGGCGGTAGGTCTCGGCCAACTGCGCGATGGTTCGCGCGTCGTAGCGTTCACGGCTGTAGGTCCAACGCAGTTGCAGGGCGCCGCCGTAGACCTGGCCATCGACACTGAGCCAGTTGGGCAACGGCGCATCCAGATCATGAGCCAACCCGGCGGGGGCATCCAACGGCAGGAACAAGGCTGACTCGTCGAACTGCTGGTCGAACTGGCCCAGGTAATTGAAGGTGATGCGCGCCTGGGGCAGCGCCGCCAGGCGCTCGCGGCTCGCCGCATCGCCCAGGTAGCGCAGCACGCCGTAGCCCAGCCCCTTGTGTGGCACCTCACGCAATTGCTCTTTGATGCGTTTGAGCGAAGTGGCTCGCGCAGCATCGTCGTCACCGGCCTGTGGGTGCAGGCGCAGCGGGTAGGCATTGGTGAACCAGCCGACGCTGCGGGTCAGGTCCATGTCTTCGAACAGGCCATCACGGCCGTGACCTTCCAGCTGTATCAGTACTTGCTGATCACCGCTCCAGCGGCACAGCGTGCGGGCCAGCGCAGTCAGCAGCAGATCGTTGACCTGGGTGTGGTAAGCCGCCGGCGCCTGCTGCAGCAATTGCCGGGTCTGCTCAACGTCCAGGCCAATGGCCAGGGTGTCGGCATGCCGATTCAGGTTGCCACCCTGTGGGTGATCGCAGGGCAGCTCCTGGCGCACGCCGCCAAGCTGGCCTTGCCACCACCCCAGTTCGTCGCGTAGCGAATCACTGCCGGCGTAGCTGGCAAGTCGCGCGGCCCAGTCAGCCACGGCGTGGGTCTTGGCCGGTAGCGGCTGACCACGGTAAAGCGCCTGCAGATCTTCGAGCAACACACGCCAGGACACACCATCGACCACCAAGTGGTGGATCACCAGCAGCAGGCGCTGCGCGCCATGCCCGTCGGTGGCCAGCAAGGCGCGCAGCAGCGGGCCTTGTTCCAGGTTCAGGCTGCGTTGCACGTCGGTGTACAGCGCCTGGCAGTCAGCGAAATCGGCCACTGTAGCCGTCCACAGCAGCTGCTCGGCAGACGGCACGGCAAAAACAGCCTGGCGTTGACTGAAGCGCAGACGCAGGCTGTCATGGTGAGCCACCAGGCCGGCCAATGCTTGCTCGAATCTGGCGTGATCCAGCGGCTCGCGTACCTGAAGCAGCACTGCCTGGTTCCAGTGCTGGGGGTGCGGCAGGTCGCCGTCGAAGAACCAGTGCTGGATCGGCGTAAGGCCGCTGCGCCCAGTGCGTGGCCCTTGCTCGATGCTGCTCGGCGTTTCGCTGCGGCTGACTACGCTGGCCAGGGTCTGGATGGTCTGGTGTTGGAACAGGTCGCGAGGGGTGAATTGCAGGCCCAATTGACGCGCGCGGCTGACCACCTGAATCGACAGGATCGAGTCGCCGCCCAGCTCGAAGAAGTTGTCCTGCACACCGACCTGCGAAGCGTTGAGCACCTCGCGCCAGATTTGCGCCAATTGCTGCTCCAGCTCATTGGCCGGGGCCTGGTAATGCTGGCGGGCCTGCTCCAGGTCCGGTGCTGGCAATGCGCGGCGGTCGAGCTTGCCATTGCCCATCAGCGGCAGGCTTTCGAGCAGTACCCAATGCGCGGGCACCATGTAGTCCGGCAGATGCTGACGCGCATCGGCCTTGACCGCTTCACGCAGCCTGGCCTGCGCTTGGCTGTCGGCAGCGGCCTGTTTGCACACCAGGTAACCGACCAGTTGCTTGCCGCCCGTCAGGTCCAGGGCCAGAACCACTGCCTCGTCGACATCGGCATGCGCTTGCAGGCGGCTTTCGATTTCGCCCAGTTCGATGCGGAAGCCACGAATCTTCACCTGCTGGTCGGCGCGACCTACGTACTCCACCAAGCCATCGGCACGCAGGCGTACCAGGTCGCCCGTGCGGTACAGGCGCCCGCCGTCCCGGCTGAACGGGTCGGCGACAAAGCGCTCGGCACTCAGGCCAGGGCGGTCGTGGTAGCCCTGGGCCAGGCCGGCACCACCGATATAGAGCTCGCCGATGCCCCCTTGCGGCAGCAAGGCCAGGTCTTGGTCGAGAATGTACGCCGTACGGGCACCGATCACTTGGCCGATCGGCACACTGCCTGCATCCTCAGGCATGCTCTGAGGCGCCAGGCACGCCAGCGGCATGACCACGGTTTCGGTGGGGCCATAGGCGTTGAAGAACTGCTGCGGGGCGAAGGCTTGGCGAATACGCTGCAGATGCTCGCCAGTCAATGCCTCGCCGCCCGTGATCACCAGCCGCACCGGCAGTTGCTCGCCCTGCCCGGCCAGGTACTGGGACAACTGGCTGCCATAGCTGGGGGTGAAGCCGAGCACGCTCACCTGCTGCTCGCGCACCAGTTGGCAGATATCTTCAGCACCCCACTGGCCTTGGGCACGCAGCACCACACGGGCGCCACACAGCAACGGCACCAGCAGACGCTCACTGGCGGCATCGAAGTTGATCGAATAGAAGTGCAGCTCGCAGTCATCACTGCGCATGCCGAAGGCTTCGATGACTGCCTGGCAGTGCATGGCGATTTCCCCGTGGCTGACCACCACCCCCTTGGGCTTGCCGGTGGAACCAGAGGTGTAGATCAGGTAGGCCTGATGTTGCGGCAGGTTGAGGTTGTCCAGGGGCGTATCGCTGAAGGCCGACAGCTTCGCCGCATCGGCTTCCAGGCTCCAGCGGGCCACACCGCCAGGCAGCTCGCCGAGAGTTTCGAGCAACGCTTGCTGGCTCAGCAGCAGGCCGATGCGGCTGTCTTCGATCATGTAACGCAAACGGTCGAGCGGGTATTCAGGGTCCAGCGGCACATAGGCGCCACCGGCCTTGAGGATGGCCAGAAGGCCGACCACCATTTCCAGCGAGCGCTCCAGTGCCAGGCCTACGCGCACTTGTGGGCCGACTCCCCGCTCGCGCAGCGCCCGGGCTAGGCGGTTGGCCTGCCGGTCGAGTTCGGCATAGGTCAGGTGCTGGCCAGCGAAGGTCAGCGCCCCGGCGTGCGGGGTACGCGCAGCTTGGGCGGCGAACAGGCCGTGAATTGTCTGGTCGAGGGGCATGTCCTGCTCACCCTGCAACTGGCCGATCAGTACCTGCTGTTCGGCAGCCGCCAACATCGGCAGCTCGCACAGCCTCTGCTGCGGATTGTCGAGCAGCCCCGCCAGCAGCTGTTGCCAATGCTCGGCCATACGGGCAATGCGCGGCTCGTCGAACAAGTCGCAGCTATAGGTCAGGCAGCAGCCCAGGCGACCATCCAGGTCAGTGACCTCCAGGTACAGGTCGAACTTGGTGGCGCTGGCGTCGTTGACCAGGTAATCCACCTGCAGGCCGGCCAGTGTCCGGCTCTGCTGGAAGGCCCAGCGCTGCACATTGCACATCACCTGGAACAGCGGATTGTAAGCGCTGCTGCGCGGGGGCTGCAGGGCCTCCACCAACTGGTCGAACGGCAGGTCCTGGTGCGACTGGCCCTCGATGGCGGCCTGGCGTACCTGCTCCAGCAACGCGCCAGCCGTCATTTGCCCGTCCACTTCGCAGCGCAATACCTGGGTGTTGAGGAAGGCGCCGATCAGGCCTTCGCTTTCCGGGCGGATGCGGTTGGCCACCGGGGCGCCGATGCGCAGGTCACGTTGGCCACTGTAACGGTGCAGCAGTGCAGCCAGCGTGGCGGTCATGGTCATGAACAGGGTCAGCCCACGCTCGTTGTTGAAAGCGTGCACGCGGGCGACCAGCGCTGGGTCCAGGTCGAAACGGTACAGCGCGCCACGATGGCTTTGCACCGCCGGGCGCGGGCGGTCGGTGGGCAGTGCCAATACCGGGTGTTCATCACCCAAGCGGTTCTTCCAGTAGGCCAGCTGGCGCGCGCCCTCACCGCTTTCCAGCCATTGTCGTTGCCACACGCTGTAGTCCAGGTATTGCACCGGCAGCGGCGCCAAGGGCGAATCGCGGTCATCGACGAAGGCTTCATAGAGCTCGCCCAGTTCGCGGGCGAAGATGTCCATGGCCCAGCCTTCGGTGACGATGTGGTGCAAGGTCAGCACGAAGAAGTGCTCACGGTCCTGGGTCTTGACCAGGCAGGCGCGCAGCAGCGGGCCTTGCTCCAGATCGAATGGCTGGTGGGCCTGGTCATCGGCCAGTTGTTGCAAGCGCTGTTGACGGGTATCGGGTGGCAAGGCACTGAAGTCCTGCCAGTCCAGCTGCAGGCCACTGTCGTCGAACACGCATTGGTAGGGCACGCCATCGATGCTTGGGAAGGTGGTGCGCAGGGTTTCGTGGCGCACGATCAGCGCCTGCAATGCACGCTCGAAGGCGTCTACATGTAGGGTACCGCGCAGGCGCGCCATGCCGCCGACGTTGTAGGCCGGGCTGTCCGGCTCCATTTGCCAGAGGAACCACATGCGCTGCTGCGAATACGACAACGGCACGGCCTGACGGCGGTCGACACGCTCGATTTTGCCTTGCAGGTTGCGCTCGCCGGCGGCGCGGATGCGTGCGATCTGGGCACAGAACGCGCCCAGCTCGCTGGCTTCAAATAAGGCCTTGAGCGGCAGCTCGACGTCACAAGCCTGGCGGCTTCGGGAGACGATCTGGGTGGCCAGCAGCGAGTGCCCGCCCAGGGCGAAAAAGTCGTCCTGCAGGCCGACACGCGGCAGGTTCAGCACCTCACGCCAAATGGCAGCGACCTGCTGTTGCAGTTCGGTTTTTGGCTCGACGTGTTCGCATTGTTGCCACACCGGGGCCGGCAGCGCCTTGCGGTCGACTTTGCCGCTGGGGCCCAGTGGCATCTGTGCCAGCGCAATGAGTTGCGCCGGCACCATGTAGGCGGGCAGTTGTTCAGCCAGCACCGCCAGCAACTCGGCGGGCTGAGCATTGCCGCTGTAGTAGCCGACCAGTTGCGCGCCGACGGCATCCTTGTGAACCAGTACCAGTGCCTGCTCGACACCGGCCTGGGCCAACAGGCAGGCCTGTACTTCTTCAGGCTCGACACGGAAGCCGCGCACCTTCACCTGCTGGTCGAGGCGACCAAGGTACTCCAGGGCCTCAAGCTGAACCTGCCAGCGGGCGCGGTCGCCGCTGCGGTAGAGGCGTTCGCCATTACCGTCGGCCTGGGGCACGAAGCGTTCGGCAGTAAGGCCTGGGCGGCCCAGATAGCCACGGGCCAGGCCTGCGCCACCGAGGTACAGCTCGCCCGGTACGCCGGGGGCCGTCAGTTCCAGCTCATCGTCCAGCACGCGGCACAGCACATTGCCCAACGGGCGGCCGATGGGCGAGCGCTCGCCATCGGCCACCTGGCAGTGCCAGTGGGTGACGTTGATGGCGGTTTCGGTCGGGCCATAGCGGTTGTGCAGTTGCACCTGCGGTAGCACTTGCAACACGCGGTCGCGCAAGGCGGCAGACAGTGCTTCGCCGCCCGAGAACACGCGGCGCAGGCTGTTACAGGCGAGCACCTGGGGCTCCTGGACGAACACTTGCAGTAGCGGCGGCACGAAGTGCAGCGTGGTCACGCCATGGGCCTGTACCAGCGCAGCGATGCGCTGCGGGTCGCGGTGCTCGCCGGGGCCGGCCAGTACCAGCTTGCAACCAGCGACCAGCGGCCAGAAGCATTCCCATACCGATACGTCGAAGCTGATCGGCGCCTTCTGCATCAGTACGTCGCTGTCATCGAGCGCATAGGTAGCCTGCATCCACTGCAAGCGTTCTGCCAGTGCCGCATGGGTGTTGCCCACGCCTTTGGGCTGGCCAGTGGAGCCGGAGGTGTAGATCACGTAGGCCAGGTTGTCGCCGTGCAAATGCAGGCCCGGTGCCTGGCTTGGCCAGCTGTCCAGGTGCAGTTGGTCGAGGGCGATGGCACTAACGCCATCGAGCTGCGGCAATGTGCCGAGCAGGCTGCTGTGGCTGAGCAATAGGCTGGCCTGGCAATCGCCAAGCATATACGCCAGGCGCTCAGCCGGGTAATCGACATCCAGCGGCACATAGGCACCGCCAGCCTTGAGGATGGCCAGCAGGCCGACCAGTAATTGTGGCGACCGCTCAACGGCGATGGCCACGCAAGTGTCGGGGCCGACGCCTTTATCGCGCAGATAATGCGCCAGGCGGTTGGCCTGCTGATGCAACTCGGCGTAGCTAAGGCTGCCGCCCTCCCAGACCAATGCGGTGCGCTCCGGGGTCAACCGGGCCTGTTCGTTGAGCTGCTCGACCAGCAGGCGCTGCGGGGTCGGCGCAGGTGCTTCACCCCAGGCCAGCAGTTGCTGGCGAGCCTGCTCATCCAGCAGTTGAACGTCGCCCAACGGCAGGTGCGGCTGGGCACAGACTTGCTCGAGCAGTGCCAGCAGATGCTGGGCCAGACGCTCGACGGTGCTGGCTTCGAACAACTCGGCGGCATAGTCGAAAGCCAGGCTCAGGCGGCCCTGGTGGTCCTCTTCACTGTGCAATTGCAGGTCGAACTTGGCTTCGCGACTGTGCCACGGCAGCTCCTCGGCCAACAGGCCCGGCAGGCGGCGCAAGGCCGACAGGTCGCGCTGCTGGTGGTTGAACATGACCTGGAACAGGCCCTGTTCCCGCGCCTGAGGCAAGGCTTCGAGCAACTGCTCGAACGGCAGGTCCTGGTTGGCCTGGGCGTCGAGGGTCGCACCGCGCACCTGGGCCAGCAACTGCGTGAACGGCAGGCGGCCATTGAGCTGCGCACGCAGTACCTGAGTGTTGATGAAGAAACCGACCATGCCTTGGGTTTGCTGGCGCGGGCGGTTGGCGTTGGGCACGCCAACGCGGATGTCACCCTGGCCGGTATAGCGGTGCAACAGGCCTTGCCAGGCAGCCAGCATGACCATGAACAGGCTGGCCTGCTGTTCGCGCGCCAGGCCCTTGAGGGCATCGCCCAGCTTGGCCGGCACTTTCACGCTCAGGCGCTCGGCACGGTGCTCACGCAGGCTGGAGCGCGGCAGGTCCGGGTGCAGGTCGAGCACTGGCGAGGTTTCGCCCAGGGCGGCTTTCCAGTGCGCCAGCTGGCGCTCACCCTCGCCCGCGGCCAGCCATTGACGCTGCCAGGTGCCATAGTCGGCATAGCCCAGGGTCAGCGGCGCCAGCTTGGCGTCCAGGCCCTGGCAACGGGCGGCATACAGTTTGGCGAACTCGTCGAGCAGAATGTTCAGCGACCAGCCATCGGCAACGATGTGATGCAAGGTCACCCAAAGCTGGTGGTCTTCGTCATCCAAATGCACCAAGGTCACCCGCAACAATGGCCCTTGGGTCAGATCGAAGGGTTGCATGGCCTCCTGCTCCCGGCGCGTGGCAACCCGCTCAGCTTCCACGCCTTGCAAGTCCAGGCGCTGCAAAGTGAACGGCTGAGTTGGCAAAACGCGCTGCAAGGCCTGGCCATCTTGCTCGCTGAATACCGTGCGCAGCGCTTCGTGACGGTCCACCAGCGCCTGGAAAGCGCCCTCAAGTGCAGCTTCATCCAGTTCACCGCGCAGGCGCAGCCCAGCGGGAATGTTGTAGGCCGCAGACTGCGGTTGAAGTTGCCAGGTCAGCCACAAACGGTTCTGTGCCAACGACTGTGGCAACGCCTGTGCCCGGCTCAGTGCAGCGATGGCGCCGGGGGCACCAGCACCTCTGCCGAGCATGGCCGCTACGCGTGCGCTGTACTCGGCTAGCGTCGGAGCTTCGAACAAGGTCCGTAGGCTCAGCTCGATCGCCAGCTCTTCGGCCAGGCGTGCAGTGACTTGGGTGGCGGCGATGGAATTGCCGCCCAGCAGCAGGAAGTGATCGTCAGCGGCAACGGCTTGGACCTTGAGCACTTCGCGCCAGATGCCGGCGACACGCTCCTGCACGTCGTCGCTCGGCGCCGCGCAAGCAGATGGCTCGGCAGCCATCGGGAAGCGTGCATAGCAGTCAAGGGTGCCATCAAGCATACGCAGCCGGCAGGCCGAGCGCTGCAGCTTGCCACTGGAGGTCTTTGGCAGAGCGCCTGGGTTGAGCAGCAGAACCACGGCCGGCGCCTGGCGACAGGCATCGGCGATGACGTGGCGCAATGATTTGATCAATGCCTGGGGTTCGACAGCCCGCTGCACGTTGCGGCTGACCTCCACCGCTACGCCGATACCCTCCTCGCCCTGATCAGTCACGGCAAATACCGCCACGCGCCCCTTGCGCAGGCCTTCTACCTCGCGCTCAAGGGTCTTCTCCAAGTCTTGCGGGTACAGGTTCTGGCCGCGAACGATCAGCATGTCCTTCAGGCGCCCGGTGACGAACACCTCACCTTCGCGCATGAAGCCGAGGTCACCGGTACGCAGCCAGGTCTGGCCATCCATCTGCACGAAGGTGCGCGCCGTGGCTTCTGGGTTGCGCCAGTAGCCCAGGGCGATGCTCGGCCCACTTGCCCAGATCTCGCCCACATGGTTGTCGGCCAGCACCTTAAGGTGCTGTGGCTCGACGATGCGCACCACATGGCCCGGCTGGGGGTAGCCGCAGCTCATCAGCACGCTGCCATTGCCGGGTTCGGCGCGGTTGGCGGCGAGCGCCTCGGCGTCCAGCGCCAAGGCACCGATACCTTGGCCGCGTCGGCTGCCACTGACGAACAAGGTGGCTTCGGCCAAGCCATAGCTGGCAAAGAAGCTGCTCGGCTGAAAACCGCACGCGGCGAAGCGCTCGGCAAAGCTAGCCAGGCTGTCCTGACGGATAGGCTCGGAACCGGAATACGCCACCCGCCAGCGGCTCAGATCCAGCCCGGCCAGGGCAGCCTCGCTGACCCGTTCGCTGCACAGCCGGTAGGCAAAATCCGGCCCGCCGCTGATGGTGCCGCCGTACTCGCTGATCGCCTGCAACCAGCGCAGCGGCCGAGCCAGGAAGTAGCTCGGCGACATCAGCACACAGGGCACGCCACTGAAAATCGGTTGCAGCAGCCCGCCGATAAGACCCATGTCGTGGTAAAGCGGCAGCCAGCTGACGATCACATCGTCAGGGTTGAGGTCAATGCCAAAGCCCGCGCGGATCAACTGCTCGTTGGCCACCAGATTGCCGTGGCTGACCTGCACGCCCTTGGGCAGCGCGGTCGAGCCGGAGGTGTATTGCAGGAAAGCGATGTCATCGGCCTGCAACACAGGTGCCTGCCAGCCATCGGCCAAGGCCGGGTCCAGCTGATCCACCGCCAGTAGCTCGGGGGCCTCGTCGCCGCTCAAGGCCTCAAGCCCTAGCAGACTGTCGTGCAACGCCGAGACAGTCAGCAACAGGCGCGGCTCGGCATCATCGATGATCGACACCAGGCGCTCTTGGTGATGGGTGCGTGAGGACTCTGGCGGATAGGCAGGCACGGCAATGATGCCGGCGTACAGGCAACCGAAGAACGCCGCGACGTAATCCGGGCCGCTGGGGAACAGCAGCACCGCCCGCTCGGCAAACCCGGCACGGGCCTGCAACGCCGTAGCGATGGTGCGCGCACGGGTATCCAGGTCGCGATAGCTGAGCACGGCCTGCTCGCCTGGGGTGTCGGCCAGAAAACGCAGGGCGATGCGATCCGGGGTCAGCGCGGCGCGTTGCGCCAGGGCCTGGACCAGCGAGAGCGGGAGTTCGAAGGCGTCCGTCATGGGGGTTCCTGCCAGTGTCTGGTGAGTCGGGCTGGCTGCCACACATTGGGTAGGCGGGCAGCTGCAGCGGCCGGATGTACACAGGTGAACGGATGGGCGCGCCAGGAAATTAGCGCCTTAAGTGGCGGCAGAGAGTGAACTGCATCACGCGGATCGGCTTAGAACTGAAACTAATAGAAACTCATTAACTTTCGTATTTGACAATCATTATCATTATGAATAGCTTGTCGCACGTCGTAGGCAGCCCCCCCTGGGTGGGCTCCTTCCCCTCCGAGACAAGGTGATTTCCATGGCGGAACAACTATCCACAAGTAAGTGCGATTCACCCCTGCTCCAGGCATTCGTCGACAACCGCAGCATTCTGGTCAAGATCGCAGCCCGCATCACCGGCTGTCGCTCGCGCGCCGAAGATGTGGTGCAAGATGCCTTTTTCCGGCTTAGCGCCGCCCCACAGATCACCTCCTCGTTCAAGGCGCAGCTCAGCTATCTGTTCCAGATCGTGCGCAATCTGGCCATCGACCATTACCGCAAGCAGGCCATGGAGCTGAAGTATTCGGGTAGCGAAGAAGAAGGCCTGAACGTGGTCATTCCCAATGCCTCTCCTGAAGCTACGCATATCAACCTGGCGGCGCTGGAGCACATCGCCGAGGCGCTCAGCGAGCTACCTCAGCGCACCCGTTACGCTTTCGAGATGTACCGCCTGCATGGCGTGCCGCAGAAAGACATTGCCAAGGAGCTGGGGGTATCGCCCACTTTGGTCAACTTCATGATTCGCGATGCTTTGGTGCATTGCCGCAAGACCAGCAACAGGCATGCCTGAAGCAGCGGCGCTGGCGTGCTCGCGGGCGCATCCGCTCCATCAGGCCTGCGCGGGTTTTGCCCTAGGCGCCAACCTGTAGGAGCGGCTTCAGCCGCCAAGCAGGCGGCGCGAAATCAAGCCAGCTTGCAGTGATCGAAGAACCGCTCTCGCCCCAGGATCATCAGCGCCGCGCGCTTGTGGGGAAAATCGAACTCTTTTTCGCAATGAAAGCACTGGTCATGCATGTAGCCGATCATCCTGCCGTTGTCGGCACGCGGCTCTGCCACCACCCGCTGGGTACGAGGATCATCCAGGAACAGATAGTGCACCAGCGCCGATAACCAGCTGGCGACTTTGTGCGGCCCGCGGTGCGCTTCTTCTCCCACCAGCATGTGAATGCCCCTGTCGTAATCACCCGCTGCGTAGAACGGCGCGATGCGGTCTTCCTTGGCCCAGTACGCTTCGAAGTAGGCGAACGGTTGGTCATCGAAACAACCGATCAGGGTTAGGGCGTGGGGGTCGGCCTCAAGCTTGGCCAAGTACTGCCGGTGCTGCTCCAACGAGCCTGCCTCCTGCCAGAACTTCTCCACCCGCGGGTTGTTCTGCCAGCGATTGAACCGTTCCACGTCCTGGTCGATTTCCAAGGTGCGCAGCGATACCCATGCGCCCAGGCGTGCATCGAACCTGCGATACACCTCGCCACGCGGCTTGGGTGGCCGGCGCGGGTGGCGCTTGCCATCGCTGAGCTGCATGAGTTGCGGGTAGGCGTCACCTGTCGCAGTGCCCAGCCACGGCTGCGGCAACTGCCAGAACGATGCACGCTCGCACAACAATACGCCTGGCTGCTCGGTGGCCAGCAACAGGCCGCTGGCCAATGCTTCAGGCACACAGGCCACAGTGTGCAAAGCC
The DNA here is from genome assembly GCF_046230725.1 of Pseudomonas sp. KCJK9000. Taxonomy (NCBI): domain Bacteria; kingdom Pseudomonadati; phylum Pseudomonadota; class Gammaproteobacteria; order Pseudomonadales; family Pseudomonadaceae; genus Pseudomonas; species Pseudomonas sp. KCJK9000. The sequence continues at coordinate 103,077 of NZ_JBJJLN010000010.1, forward strand.
AGGCGCTGGCGCGTGGGGTTACGCGACAGCAGCCAATAGCAGGCAGCCCACAGCGCCTGCATAGCTCGCTCCTGGCACAGCGAACGCACATGGGCGTGCAGGGTGTCGCCTGGCTCCAGGTGCAGCTGGATCAGAGGCCTGCCATCGAGCTTCAGGCTCAGCCAACCATCGCCCTCCTCGGCCTTAAGGTTGTGCCAACGGGGTAAGGACAAAGGCTGCGAAGCGGCATCGAAGGGCATGGTCATGGCTCACGGCAAGATGAAAGAAAGGCTCACTGCTCAGGACGTGCCGGTGCCAGGGGAATTTAGTCGCTCGGGGTGGTGACGATGATCCGGTAGGGCCGGAAAATCCGCGCCAGTTCACCCGAGTCACGCAAGTCGCGCATCAGTTTGGCGAACTGGCGATCGCCGATGGGGGCATCAGGGCGAAGCAATGCGTAGTGGTGATAGACCTGGTCGACGCGCTGCGAGGCGACTAGCTGACTGACGCTTTCAGGGTTACGGGCAAGGAAGTCACTCAGGTACGAGCGCGTCACCAAGGCGATGTCGGAGCGCCCGGCCTGGACCATGAGCAGGTTGCTGTCGTGTGAGTAGGTCAGCGTCGCGTTGTAAGCCTTGCGCAGGTAATTGGGGTCAGGGTTAAAGTTGGCGAAGGCGTAGTGGTAACCGTTGAACAGCGCCAGCCGCTTGCCTGCGAGGCTATCGAAGTAGTGCTGATCACCGGCGTTGGCTTGGCTGGCGACGAACACTTCGGCATCCTCAAGGCCCATGTCCACCGTCTGATGGGGAATTTGCTGCCAGCCCCATTCGGGGTTCTCGAAAATCGCCATGTCGGTGCGTGCCTGCTGGAAGTCCCCAAAGCGCCGCTGAATGGACGTGGGCACCAGCACAAAGCGGTAGTCTTGCTGCAGGCGATTCAAGGCCTCGACCAGCTGCGGCAGCAGACCGGTATCGGCGCCTTGTTCCGGGCGGACGGTATAGGGCGGGAAATGTGCGGCGCCAATCTTCACATCGATAGCGTCGCCAGCCCATGCTGGCTCTGCCAGCCAAGTTGCAGCCAGCATCAACAGTGTTGCAATTGCCTTCAGGCTGGGCGCGGGAGTCAAAGCGGACACTCTTAACGGTTCTTACCTGGATGCGCTTAAGCTAGGCGTTTTCCCGATACGGCACAACTGCTGGTTGCGCCAAAGTGAGGGCATTTTGCCAGTGGATGCTATGTAGCCAGACATTGGCTACGCTGCTTTGGCATGTATGGCGAGGGAGCCTGGTATGGGCCATTGGTTGGTGATCGACCTGGAAGCCACCACCGATGATGGTGGCTGGCCGGTCACGGAGATGGAAATCATTGAAATCGGCGCCAGCCTGGTGACTCGCGAAGGCCGCGAAGTGGACCACTTCCAGCGCTTCGTGCGGCCCCGGCGGCGGCCGCAGCTGACCTCGTTCTGCCGGGAGCTGACGCACATCAGCCAGGCCGAGATCGACAGTGCCGCAGCCTTCCCCGAGGTGTGGGGGCGTTTCGAGCGCTGGCTGGAGCACCATCGTGGGCAACTGCAGGCCTGGGTCAGCTGGGGTGATTACGACCGCCAGCAACTGCTGCAGGAGTGGCGCCAGCATGCGCTCGACAGCCTGTTGCGCGAACTGCCGCACATCAACCTCAAGCAGCGCTTCGCCAAGGCCCGCCATCTGCAGCGCCCGACCGGGCTCAATGGCGCGCTGCAACTGGCGGGCATGCACTTCTGTGGGCAGCAGCACCGCGCCCTGGAAGACGCGCGCAATACCGCCCGCCTGCTGCCCTTGAGCCTGCCGGCCAATGGCCCCTGAAAGCAGATGACGGGGGCAAAGGGCTTGGGCATACTGGCCAGCCCTTTTTCACCCCTATTCTTTCAGGAGTCGCCCCATGTTCCAGGTCAATGAGTACTTCAACGGCAGCGTCAAGTCGGTCGCCTTCACTGGCGAAGAAGGCCCTGCCACCGTGGGTGTGATGGCCCCGGGCGAATACGAGTTCGGCACCGCCAAGCGCGAAATCATGCATGTGGTTTCCGGCGCCCTGACCGTGAAGCTGCCAGGTAGCGACAACTGGGAAACCTTCAAGGCTGGCGACAAATTCAACGTGCCGGCCGACAGCAAGTTCCAGCTGCAGGTGAAAGTCGATACCGCCTACCTGTGCGAATACCGCGACTAAGCGCCGGCCTGCACTGGCCTTTTCGCGGGTGAACCGGCTTCTACAGGCGATCGCAGCAATCCTGTAGCAGCCGGTTCACTTGCGAAGCCTTCAGCCCCGCCCCTTCAGGAAATCCGCCACTTTTTCGGCCGCTGCCTGCATGTGCTGCGCATGGCTGAACCCGGAAGCCTTCAGCGGCTTCAAGTCATGATCCCCCGCCACCAGCCAGCTCACCTGTATCGATGGTGACAGCGCATACCCCCCAACAGCTTCACGATTACCCAGCGCATCCCGCTCGCCCTGCATGATCAGCGTGCGCGTCTTGAGCGCGGCCAGGTGCTCGACCCTGGGCTTGAGGGGTTTGCCCACGGCATAGAATGGATACCCCAGGCACACCAGTGCATCGGCTCCCAACTCGTCGGCCAGCAAGCTCGCCATGCGCCCGCCCATCGACTTGCCGCCAATGGCCAGCCTGCCCGTGACCAATGGTCGCACCTGCTGATAAACGTGGCGCCAGCAGTCCAGCAAAACCGCCTGCGGGTTGGGCGGCCGCTTGCCACCGCCGCTACGCCTCTGGGCCATATAGGGGAACTCGAAGCGCACGACCCCGACCCCAAGCGCCGCCAGCCTTTGCGCCATGTCGTTCATGAAGTCGCTGTCCATCGGTGCGCCGGCACCATGAGCCAGAATCAGGCACACCGATTCATCACTGCGCCCGCCATCGAGTGGTGCGTCGCAGTGCAAGCCTGGGACATTTCCAACCTGCCCCCATTGATCCCCGTCAATACAGGCACTACGCCCATTACTCATGCTTGCCTCGCTGTAAAGCCTGCCAAAATAACCGTGGATGGGAACCCATACATGAACACAACCAGCAGTACCGCCTATAACTACAAGGTGGTCCGCCAATTCGCCATCATGACGGTGGTGTGGGGAATCGTCGGGATGGGGCTCGGCGTATTCATCGCCGCCCAGCTCGCCTGGCCTTCCCTGAACTTCGACCTCCCCTGGACCAGCTTCGGCCGCCTGCGTCCCCTGCATACCAATGCAGTGATCTTTGCCTTCGGCGGCTGTGCGCTGTTCGCGACCTCCTATTATTCGGTGCAACGCACCTGCCAGACCACCCTCTTCGCGCCGGGCCTGGCGGCGTTCACCTTCTGGGGGTGGCAATTGGTGATCCTGCTGGCAGCCATTACCCTGCCGCTGGGCTACACCAGCTCCAAAGAATATGCCGAGCTGGAATGGCCGATCGACATTCTGATCACCATCGTCTGGGTGAGCTACGCCATCGTGTTCTTCGGCACGCTGATCAAGCGCAACACCAAGCACATCTATGTGGGCAACTGGTTCTTCGGGGCGTTCATCCTCACCGTAGCGATGCTGCACATCGTCAACAACCTGGAATTGCCGGTCAGCCTGACCAAGTCTTACTCGATCTACGCCGGGGCCACCGACGCCATGGTGCAATGGTGGTACGGCCACAATGCCGTGGGCTTTTTCCTCACGGCAGGCTTTCTGGGCATGATGTACTACTACGTGCCCAAACAGGCCGAGCGCCCGGTGTATTCCTATCGCCTGTCCATCGTCCACTTCTGGGCGCTGATCACGCTCTACATCTGGGCCGGCCCGCACCACCTGCACTACACCGCCCTGCCAGACTGGGCTCAGTCGCTGGGCATGGTGATGTCGCTGATCCTGCTGGCGCCAAGCTGGGGCGGCATGATCAACGGCATGATGACCCTCTCGGGCGCCTGGCACAAACTGCGCAGTGACCCGATCCTGCGTTTTCTGGTGGTGTCGCTGGCGTTCTACGGCATGTCCACGTTCGAAGGCCCGATGATGGCCATCAAGACGGTCAACGCCCTGTCCCACTACACCGACTGGACCATTGGCCACGTACATGCCGGCGCCTTGGGCTGGGTGGCGATGATTTCCATTGGCGCGCTGTATCACACCCTCCCGAAAGTATTCGGCAAACAGCAGATGCACAGCATTGGCCTGATCAACGCGCACTTCTGGTTGGCGACCATCGGAACCGTGCTGTACATCGCCTCGATGTGGGTCAACGGCATCGCCCAAGGGCTGATGTGGCGTGCGGTCAACAGCGACGGCACGCTGACCTACTCGTTCGTGGAAACCCTGGTGGCCAGCCACCCAGGGTTCATCGTGCGCTTCGTCGGCGGCGCCATTTTCCTCAGCGGCATGTTCCTGATGGCCTGGAACACCTGGCGTACCGTGCGTTCGCCAGCGCTTGCCGCCGCCCCTGCGAATACCCAGCTGGCTTGAGGAGACCTGCCTGATGAAACATGAAGTCATCGAGAAAAACGTAGGCCTCTTGGCCCTGCTGATGGTGTTCGCCGTGAGCATCGGCGGCCTGACCCAGATCGTCCCGTTGTTCTTCCAGGACGTTACCAACAAGCCGGTCGAGGGCATGAAACCTTACACCGCGCTGCAACTGGAAGGCCGCGATATCTACATCCGCGAAGGCTGCGTTGGCTGCCATTCGCAGATGATCCGACCGTTCCGCGCCGAAACCGAACGCTATGGCCATTATTCGGTGGCCGGTGAGAGTGTCTGGGACCACCCATTCCTGTGGGGCTCCAAGCGTACCGGGCCGGACCTGGCCCGCGTCGGCGGCCGCTACTCTGACGACTGGCACCGTGCGCACCTGTACAACCCGCGCAACGTGGTACCGGAGTCGAAGATGCCGGCCTACCCCTGGCTGGTGGCTGCAAAGGTCGACAACAGCCACACCGACACCAAGATGCGCACCCTGCGCACATTGGGCGTGCCCTACACCGACCAGGACATTGCCGGGGCCCGTGACGCGGTCAAAGGCAAGACCGAGATGGACGCCCTGGTCGCCTACTTGCAGGTGCTGGGCACCGCTATCAAGAACAAGAGGTAACCCCATGGAAATCGATATCGGCATGATCCGTGGCCTGGGCACCTTGGTGGTGATGGTCGCCTTCATTGGCCTGTCGCTGTGGGTATTCAACCGTCGCCGCGACCATGATTTCGCCGAAGCGCGCCTGCTGCCCTTCGTCGACGACCGCCTGCCCCCTGCCGGGCAGGAACCTGCTGCCAAGACTGCGGCTGTGAGGAGCAAAGCGCAATGAGCACCTTTTGGAGTACCTATATCAGCGTACTGACCCTCGGCAGCCTGATCGGCCTGGCGTGGCTGCTGTTGTCGACCCGCAAGGGCCAGAGCAACAGCACCACTGACCAGACCATGGGGCACAGTTTCGATGGCATCGAGGAATACGACAATCCGCTGCCCAAATGGTGGTTCTGGCTGTTCGTTGGCACGTTGGTGTTCGGCGCCGGCTACTTGGTACTGTATCCGGGCCTGGGCAACTGGAAAGGCATCCTGCCTGGCTATGAAAATGGCTGGACCGGCGCCAATGAATGGCAAAAGGAAATGGAAAAGGCCGATGCAAAGTTCGGCCCAATCTTCGCCAAGTACGCCGCCATGCCGGTCGAGGAGGTCGCCAAGGACCCACAAGCCCTGAAAATGGGCAGCCGCCTGTTCGCTTCCAACTGCTCGGTGTGCCACGGCTCGGATGCCAAAGGGGCGTATGGCTTCCCCAACCTGACCGACCAGGACTGGCGCTGGGGCGGTGACCCTGAAACCATCAAGGCCTCGATCATGAACGGCCGCCACGGCGTCATGCCTGCATGGGTAGAGGTAATCGGTGATCAGGGCGTGGCCGATGTTGCCGCCTTCGTGCTGACCAACCTGGACGGCCGCAGCCTGCCCGAAGGGGTCAAGGCCGACCCGGTCAAGGGCAAGGAAATCTTCGCCGGCAATTGCGTGGCCTGCCATGGGCCAGAGGGCAAAGGCACACCTGCCATGGGAGCGCCGAACCTTACCCACCCGCAGGCGTTCATCTATGGTTCGAGCTTTGCCCAGTTGCAGCAGACCATTCGCTACGGCCGCCAAGGGCAGATGCCGGCCCAGGCGGACATTCAAGGCAATGACAAGGTGCAC